>CAZWCL010000178.1:0-7198 GCA_964632265.1 uncultured Hyphomicrobiaceae bacterium
ATTTCGTCGTTGCTGGCGCACGCTGCGCGCAACCATTCAGGTAGCGGCCTTGTCTCCCTCGAGCGTGACGACCAAGGCGCCGCAACTGGGAAGACGCGCAAAATTATCTATCCGGAAATCGCCGGGCGCGCGGCCAAGCTCGCACATGCCCTGTCCCGCCTCGGTATCGTGCCCGGCGACCGTGTCGCGACAATCGCCTGGAATGATCAGCGCCACTACGAACTTTATTACGCCATTTCCGGCATTGGCGCGATTTGCCATACGATCAACCCGCGCCTGTTTCCCGAGCAGCTAACCTACATTATCCGCCATGCCGAAGACCGGCTGATCTTTGTCGATCCGACCATCCTACCAGTGCTCGAAGGAGTCCTCGAGGGCATCGCAGATGTGCCCGACAAGGTCGTCATCATGAGCGACAGTGTTCCGCAAACGTCCGTCGCTGAACAGCTCGACTGTGTCGCCTACGAAGCACTGATTGAGAATGAGGCGGACAGCTTCGATTGGCCCGTGTTCGATGAAAACACCGCTTCGAGCCTGTGCTATACGTCCGGCACCACAGGCAACCCGAAGGGTGTACTCTACTCACACCGTTCGACGGTCCTTCACTCTTGGGCCATCGCGCTTCCTGAAGCGGTATCCATGCATCCGGGCGCCACGATCCTTCCCGTGGTGCCGATGTTTCACGTCAACGCCTGGGGCAGCGTCTACGGGGCCGCGATGACCGGTGCCAATCTCGCCATGCCAGGTCCGCGCCTGGACGGCCGGTCACTCTACGAACTCATAACCGCTGCCGGTGTTACGTATCTTTGTGGCGCGCCGACAGTGTGGATGGGACTACTCGATTATCTACGCCCATCCGGCACAAAGTTGCCTGAGGGTCTCGGTGGACTGGCGGGCGGCTCAGCGCTGCCACCGGCGTTGACGCGCGCCTTCCTCGACGAACACGGCCTGCTGATCGATCACGGTTGGGGCATGACTGAACTTTCTCCGATCGGCGCCTATAACCGTACCTTCTCGAACATTGAGGCCATGTCGCCAGACCAACTCGTTGCGTCCGTCACCAAACAGGGGCGTGCCCCTTTTGGCATTGAACTTAAGATCATCGATGAAGACGGGAGCGAACTGCCGCGCGACGGAAAGGCCCTTGGCGAACTGGTGGCGCGAGGCCCTTGGGTGACTAATGGCTATTACAATGACGCTGAGGCCAACGCGGCTGCCTTTACGTCGGATGGCTGGTTTCGCACCGGTGACATCGCGACGATCGACGCGACGGGCTACATAGAGTTGGTCGACCGGATAAAGGACCTCATCAAGTCCGGCGGGGAATGGATTTCCTCGATCGATCTCGAAAATCTTGCCCTGACAATGCCCGGGATCAAAGAGGCCGCGGCCGTTCCCGCCCGTCACAAGAAATGGGACGAGCGCCCGCTGATCATCGCCGTCAAGGAGCCCGGCCGAGATATCGACGCCGCGGCCGTGCGCGCGCATCTCAGCCAAACACTCGAAAAATGGATGCTGCCAGACGACGTTATTTTCGTCGATGAACTGCCGCACACCGCGACTGGCAAAATCCTGAAGCGTACGCTGCGCGATGAATATGCCGGCTATCTCGAACGCACCGGGCGCGCGGAAGATTAGGGCGCGTGTCTCAGCCGCGATGGCCTTTGCCGACGCGCGCGCGGCAACCGTGCAACCGAATGGAAGCTATTAATTCTATTCTTATCGACTTAGCCAATACCTAGTTAACCTCCCCGTCAAAGGCGGTTGCTGCATAGCGATTTAGTTCTAATTTTAATTGCCATCAAAACCGCTTTTAATTGATTTCGCTGGAAACTCCTCAGCAGGGTGAATTCGTGCATGCCTCGTTGGCAATGCGCTGCTGGAAGGAGTTATGAGGTGTCTAAATCTCGCACTAAATCACTGGTGAGCTGTATTAAATCTGGATTTGCTGCGACGGAGGCGTTCTGCAAGGACCGCCGCGGAACCGTTGCAATAATTTACGCTGGCGCACTTATACCAATGGTCGCGGTTGTCGGTGTCGCCGTTGACTACAGCCGGGCCTCGAGTGTCCGCGTCCAACTACAGGCCGCCGTTGACGCGGCCGCTATGGCGGGCGCTGTGTCGAAGGACAAATCAACGAGTGGACGTACCGCCGCTGCCGAAGGTTCTTTCGATGCCAACACCGCAAACCTGAAGCACGGCGCCGCCGTCACACGACAAGCCTCGCCTGGTGCCGGAACAATGTCCGTCACGGCGACGGCCACAGTACCTACCGTGTTCATGAAACTCATGAACACCAGCGAAATCGACGTGAGCACGTCGAGCACTGTCTCGTTCGGCGGCAAGAAACTCGAGCTCGCGCTCGTCCTCGATACCACCGGATCAATGAACTACAATAACAAGCTCGCTGAGCTCAAGAGCGCTGTGCCGACTATTCTCGACATCGTCATGCCGGCCGGTACCATCCACTCGCGCGTCGCTTTGGTGCCCTTCGCTACCTACGTCAACGTCGGTTCGACCAACACCGCCGGGCTCACCGGCCGCGTCTACCCCTATGCGAACAAGCGCTGCGTCCTTGAACGGAAACATGGTGCGCGTCCGAACGAAAGCGCACCGGATCACGGTGTCGACGAGTTTTGGATCCTGACGAACAATAATGATTGCGCGTCCACCAAGCCGATCACACCGCTCACTTCCGACCGCAGCACACTTGACGCTGCAATGGAGGGGCTGACTGCCTCGGGTGCAACCTCCGGGCACCTCGGCATCCAATGGGGCTGGCACGCCATTTCGCCTGAGTGGGCCTCACGTTGGCCCGCCGGCTCGGCGCCGGTCTCTTACACCGCAGACGACACGATAAAGGCGATCGTGATGCTGACGGACGGCAACTTCACCGAGTTCCACCGCAACCAGAACAAGTCGGCCGCTTACTGCAATGGGCGCGATGACTGTGCCAAGTCCCGCGCCGAGGCACAGAGCTACTGCGATGCCATCAAATCCCGGGTGGATGACCGGGGTGAGGAATCTGTCATGATCTTTACGATCGGCTTTGGACTGGAGCCAGAGAGCACTTACGACGGACTTAAGGCACGCGAAGTGATGAAGTATTGTGCGAGCTTTGATAAGACCGATCCCGAAGAGGATCTCTCGCTCAAAAAGAAACACTTCTATTTCCCAGTTACGGAGGCGGATCTTGAAGCGGCTTTCTCCTCAATCGGAAATGCGCTCACCGAAGCTGTCAACAAGCCGCGCTTCACGAATTAATTATTCCTGAGCATTGAGGCAACATCAGGCGCCCCTTCAAACGAAGGGGCGCTTTTTTGTGGTCGCCGCGACTAGGCGATGCTTGCTCAGGATCGCGACGACCGCGTGGTTAAATTGATTCTCTCATGACGGCGTGCACGCCGCTTTCCCTCCTCCAAAGTCCGACCAAGTTCGATCAGATAAGAAAGATATTCAGTCTCCGCCATGTGTCTTGGATGGGCCGCTGATGCCGGAATGCTTATTCTGCGCTTTTTCGAGCCCAATGGTACCATCTGCGCGGTAAGGGGCAGGCGAGCGCCGCCGCTCACAAACTCCGCAATCCATTTCGCTTGCAGCACGGTCGAGGCCGCCTCCGGCAAACTTCCCCGCTGTGTTCGAAGGCGATAGATCCCTCGAAGATCTGGTCGCACGATACCCATATAGGCGTCGTCAAAGCCCGCTCGGTCCGGTGCCGCGCCGGCCAACAAACCGATGGTTTCGTCGTGGGTCGCAAAAAGGCCGGCGCAGCCGGCGTTTATGACGATCTGCTGGCGCTCACTCGTCAAAGTGGCCGCGAGCCGCCTGATCCGGCGGCGGAGATGGCGACGGTAGGCGCCGATGCAGAAACCGCCGACCTGCCGATCGATCGGCGCAAGCCGCCCAAAGCGCTGCCAGAACGGTGCGCTGTAGAATACGCTGACTTCGTGCTGATACGCCTTGGTTCTTCGCTCGTAATCCGCTTGGCTCACGATGACGATCGCATCACCCTCCCACCGCTCACCGGACGACAAGGTAATCTGCCAGCGCCAAGTGGCGCCGGGCAGTCCCGGGGCCCCTGGGGCCCCTGGACCCCCTGGACCCCCTGGGCAGGCTGCTAAATTTACGACCTCTGTGCCGGGCTTGATAAACTTGCGCAGGGCGAAGATGTCGGCATAACGATCAAGCGGATCGCGCTCATTGCCGCCTGCAACGTCAGAGTGCCGGTCAAACACCGAGACGTCACATCCTGCGCCGAGTAGATAGCGGGCCGCACACAAGCCACCGGCGCCGGTGCCGACGACGGCTACCATCGGGCGTCGATCGCTCATTTGCATAGAAATCCACTCTTCGGTCTTTGCCCTCAAATGCTTATAACGTGAGGTATAGCTGCGCCAAACCACGAACCGAAGGAACTGCGATGACGACTTTTCTCGGCACGACGCGCTTCCCGTATCTGACACAGGAGCACGAGATGCTGCGCGACACGCTGAGGCGGTTCATCGCCGAGCGTGTCTTGGCCGACGGTGAGGCCTGGGAGGCGCAAGGCTTCGTGCCACGCGATGTGCTGCGGGATATGGGCCGCCTCGGGTTGCTTGGAATGCGATACGATCCCGAATATGGCGGCGCCGGCCTCGATACCATCGCCAATGCCGTTTTCGCGGAAGAACTAGGGCGCTCCACCTTTGGCGGCTTTGCGGTAACCGTTCTCGTCCACACGGATATGGCATCAACCCACCTCTACCATGCCGGTACGCCGGAACAAAATGCCCGTTGGATGCCGGGGATCGTTCGCGGTGAAACGATCACCGCTGTCGCCATGACCGAACCGGGCGCCGGTTCCGATCTCGCATCGATACGAACGCGGGCCGACAAGGTCGATGGCGGTTGGCGGCTCAACGGATCGAAGACGTTCATTACCAATGGTGTGCATGGTGACTTGACGTTTGTGGCCGCGAAAACCGGTGACACGGGGCGTAATCGGCGTATTACCATGTTCGCTGTGGCGAAGGAGACACCGGGTTTTTCGGTCGTGCGTCAGCTTGATAAGCACGGCTGGTGGTGTAGCGATACGGCAGAACTTGCTCTCGAAGACTGCTTCGTGCCGGACGAAAACGTTATTGGTGAGGAAGGCCGCGGGTTCTATGCGCTGGTGCACAATTTGCAGAACGAGCGCGTAGTGCTTGGCGCGCAGGCGTGCGGAGAAGCTCTCAAGGCAATCGAACTGACGCTCGAATGGGTGAAAGAGCGGCAGGCGTTCGGCGCGCCACTGTGGGAAAAGCAGGCTTTACGGCACCGTATTGCTGAGCGCCTTAGCCAGGTGGAAGCCGCGCGGGCGCTGGTCTACAATACGGCCTGGCGCGATAGCGAAGGCGATGACGTCGTCCGCGAGGTGGCCATGATCAAGGCGCTCTGCGGCGATTTGATTAACCGCGTCATGTATGATTGCCTGCAGTTTCATGGCGGAACCGGATATATGCGCGGGACGGCGATCGAACGGATGGCTCGGGACGCCAGGGTCCAGTCAATTGGTGGCGGTGCGACGGAAGTGATGCTTGAAGAAGTGGCAAAACGTCTCTGAGACCCAGGCACGTTGTCGGCTTGCATTGCGTGTTAGCGTGCATGTCACTTACTTCGCAGTAGGGCGCATTGTGCCGCTTTCTCGCCATGGCGCATGTATGTGTAGCGAAGGAGACGGAACGGCGCGACCACCGAGCGGCAGGACGAACGCAGTACAAAACACGGGGCGTGAATGCCATCTATAGCGGTCATGAATGCGAAAGGCGGTGTTGGCAAGTCAACGCTGACGATGGCACTCGCCGAAGCGCTCGCAGAATTGCACGGGAAGTCGTCGCTTATCATCGACGCCGACGGACAGATGAGCATCTCGCTCATGATGGCGCCGGGCCAGCTTTTGGCTGAGCGACGTGACGAGGGGCTGACGCTGGTCAACTATTTCGTCGATCGGGTGCTTCATGGCAATGAAACCGATTGGCCGCAATATATTTGCCGGGACGTCTCTGACGTCGATGACATCGGTGGGCTGTACCTCGTTCAGGGCGACATGGATCTGCCGTTACTTGAGCGCGAAGTCGCGGCGGCCGACAAATTTGGCGAGTTGCGAGCCGCTTCTCATGAGTTACTGAATGCAGCCGGGCGCTATGTCGATTTCGTATTCGTCGATTGCGCACCAGGGATCTCGGTCATGACCGAGACGTGGTTACGGGAATGCGACTATCATCTGATACCTGTTAAACCGGATTTTCTGGCGATCAGCGGTCTTGAGTATCTTCGCCGCTTCCGGCACCGTAATCCTGAAATGGGATTTGCAAAACCGCTCGGCGTTGTACTCAACATGGTGGAGACGGCTTCGCCGGAGGATCGCGCCATGGTCGGGCATTTGCGTGAGGACCGGGATCTGGGATGCTTCGAGGCTGTCATACCAATGGCGAGCATCATTCAGAAAGCAGCGTTTTATTCGGGTGAGCCGAGGTCATTCATTGCCAAATACGCAGGTGCGCCCGGGCAGGCGCTGCGGCAGATCACGACCGAGTTCTTGTCCCGGCTCGCTGCGACGGAGGCGCCCGCCACGCCGCCACCGCTTGAGACCGGGTCTTGATATCCGACGCAAAATTCACGCACTATTGGTGAGGACGACGGCCAACGAGGATGAGTGTATCTCGCGATGACAGACAAAAGAAACGAGTTGCGCAACGAAGCCGGCGGGCGGGCGGTGCACGATGTTGGAGGGTTGGATTTCGGCCCCGTCGACATGACTGACCACGATCTTGCGTTTTGGGAGCGCCGGATTGACGCCATGCTGGTGTTGCTTGCGACCAAGAAGGGCGCTTTCAAAATCGACGCCATGCGCCGGGTGATCGAGAGCTACGGGGAGCAGGAATACGACAGCACGACCTATTTCGAAAAATGGACGCGGGCTTTACGTAACCTTCTCATTGAACAAAACATAATTACGCCGGAAGAACTCGCCGAGAAGCTCGCCGAAGCACGCGCGGAGTTGCGCGCGGCAGGGCGCGATGTCGCTGCGGACGATGTGCCATGGAACGAGGGCGTTTGGAATGAGGAGGCGTTGAAAACATGACCGCCGAGACCAGCCGGGCACCGCGCTATGGTGTCGGTGATCGCGTCCGGATTGATGACCGTGACTCCCTGGGTCATTGCCGCACGCCGCACTTCG
>CAZWCL010000179.1:0-7193 GCA_964632265.1 uncultured Hyphomicrobiaceae bacterium
AGCTTTCCATTGCCGAAACGGTGGCACCGAGGATGCCGGAGACGGCGCCGCGCCGAGTGGACGAGGGCATGAAAACCAGTGTTCTAGGGCGCGCGGGGCAGGCCTTCGCAGCCGTCGCGCGCTCGCGCCAGTCCGTCGGCTATATTTGCGCCAACGGCTTCATGTTTGCATGCCTGATGGGCTATATCCTGTCATCCCAGCAGATCTTCGTCGATGTCTACGGCTTGGGCGATGCCTTCCCGTTGGCTTTCGGGGCTATTGCCGCTGCGATGGCGGCCGCTGGCCTCGCCAATGCGCGCATCGTCGTCGGCTACGGCATGCTGTTCGTTTCGCACCGCGCCCTCGCCGCCTTCGTTGCGCTCTCTCTGATCAATGCCGTCATTGCCGTCGTCTATGACGGCCATCCGCCGTTCTGGCTGTTGTGGTCCGGCTTATGGTTGTGCTTTTTCTTTTTTGCACTCGTTGTCTCGAACTTCAACGCCCTCGCAATGGAGCCTCTGGGCGCCGTTGCCGGCACCGCCTCTTCTGTTATGGGGGCATACACAACCTTTGCCGGCGCCGGTCTCGGCGCCGTTGCCGGCCAATTTTTCGACATGACGACACTGCCGCTGAGCTTATCCTTTGTCCTCTATTCCGTTTCCGCTCTTGCGACCGTTGTGGTAATTGAAGGCTGGCGCGGTTTAGGACGCGAACCGGAGACCCATGCTGCGTGATTTCGGCCATCCCGCTTGCGCCGCCTTAAGGCGTGCGATACCTCGTGTGCTCAAATACGCATTATCGAACCGTCTTTGCCAACACCGACTAACGCTGCCAAGGGTTTTAGCTGCATGATCGACCTTGCTGCCCATTACTTGCCGGTCGCCATTTTTATCGGCGTATCGCTGCTGATCGCGGCTGCCTTGATGGTCGCGCCATTTCTGGTTGCCGTGCGCAACCCGGACCCGGAGAAGGTTTCCGCCTACGAGTGTGGCTTTGAAGCGTTCGACGATGCCCGTATGAAATTCGACGTTCGCTTCTATCTGGTCGCGATACTGTTCATCATTTTCGACCTCGAAATCGCCTTTCTTTTCCCGTGGGCACTGGCTTTCGGTGAAATTGGCGTCTTCGGCTTCTGGTCGATGATGATCTTCTTGGCCGTCTTGACCGTTGGCTTCATATACGAATGGAAGAAGGGTGGTCTCGAATGGGATTGATTCGTCCCCATACGCACAGCACCCCGGTCGGATTAGCAGCGCCGGCCTGGGATAGACCGGGTGAGGGACAAGGCGGTGCCGTTGCCGATGGCATCATAAAACCCGGTGATCCAAACTTTACGATGATCAATAACGAGTTGGCCGACAAGGGCTTTCTCGTAACCACGACAGATGACCTCATCAATTGGGCGCGCACCGGCTCGCTGATGTGGATGACGTTCGGGCTGGCATGTTGTGCCGTCGAGATGATGCAGGCGTCGATGCCGCGCTACGATGTCGAGCGTTTCGGTTTTGCGCCGCGCGCCTCACCACGCCAGTCTGACGTCATGATCGTTGCCGGAACCCTGACGAACAAGATGGCGCCTGCTTTGCGTAAGGTCTACGACCAGATGCCAGAGCCCCGCTATGTCATCTCGATGGGCTCCTGCGCGAACGGTGGCGGCTATTACCACTATTCGTACGCCGTTGTACGTGGTTGTGATCGTGTGGTGCCCGTGGACATTTACGTGCCGGGTTGCCCACCGAGCGCCGAAGCCCTCGTCTACGGCATTTTGCTGCTTCAGAAAAAAATCCGCCGGACGGGAACCATTGCACGCTGATACCGGCGTCAGCACCGTCTGGATTGAGCGTGCATACGCGAGGACGCCACTTTGACACCTGATGAAACCGACCTTGCCGACCTCGCCACTTACCTGGAAGGAAAGGCCCCAGACGTCATCGTCAGCACCGAACGTGCGCTTGGCGAACTGACGGTTTATGCCCAGGCTGCAGGGATCGTCTCGCTCCTGAAGACACTCAAGTCGAACGGTCGCTGCCGTTTCGAGGTTCTGGTCGACATTTGCGGTGTCGATTGGCCAGGTCGCGAAAACCGTTTCGACGTTGTCTACCATCTGCTTTCTCCGCGTCTCAATCAGCGAATTCGCGTCAAGGTGCAGGCGAACGAGACCGACGCCGTGCCAAGTGCCGTCGGCGTGTTCCCCGCCGCGAACTGGTTCGAGCGCGAAGCCTACGACATGTACGGCATCTTGTTTGCAGGCCACCCCGACCTGCGCCGATTGCTGACGGATTATGGCTTCCAGGGTCATCCGCTGCGCAAGGATTTCCCGCTGACCGGGCATGTGGAGGTGCGCTACGACGACGAGGCCAAGCGTGTTGTCTACGAACCCGTCCGCCTCACACAGGAATTTCGCAATTTCGACTTTGAAAGCCCATGGGAAGGCACCGATTACGTGCTGCCGGGTGACGAGAAGGCGGGCGAGGCAAAAGAAAAACCGAACTAGACGAACACCAAGCGGTCTTGTCGTCTGGAAAGCCTGGCGGCACATATCCTCCAAAAGAAAATCAATCGAAGATGCCCGAAACCGACATTCGCCAATTCAACATAAACTTCGGCCCCCAGCATCCGGCTGCGCACGGTGTTCTGCGCCTCGTACTCGAGCTTGACGGCGAGGTCGTCGAACGTGTCGACCCACACATCGGGCTGCTGCACCGAGGCACGGAGAAGCTCATTGAGCACAAGACCTATCTGCAGGCCATCGGCTACTTCGACCGTCTCGATTACGTCGCGCCCATGAACCAGGAGCACGCGTTCTGCCTTGCTGCCGAACGTCTCCTCGGACTTGAGGTCCCGCGTCGCGCCCAGCTTATCCGCGTACTGTATTCCGAGATTGGCCGCATCTTATCGCATCTCCTGAACGTGACGACCCAGGCCATGGATGTCGGCGCACTGACGCCGCCGCTATGGGGCTTTGAAGAGCGCGAAAAACTGATGGTATTCTACGAGCGCGCGTCCGGCTCGCGAATGCACGCCAAGTACTTTCGTATTGGCGGCGTCCACCAGGACCTGCCCGATGAACTGATCCAGGACATCGCCGCCTTCTGCGAGACCCATCCCAAGGCGCTTGACGATATTGAAGGTCTTCTCACCAACAACCGTATTTTCAAGCAACGCAACGTCGACATTGGCGTCCTCTCGCTGGAAGAGTGTTTCCAGTGGGGTTTTTCGGGGGTCTTGGTGCGCGGCTCCGGCGCCGCCTGGGATTTGCGCCGGGCGCAACCCTACGAATGTTATAACGAGATGGAGTTCGACATCCCCGTCGGTAAGAACGGAGATTGCTACGACCGCTATCTTCTGCGCATGCAGGAAATACGCGAGTCGATCAAGATCATGAAGCAATGCTGCGCAAAGCTGCTTTCCGACGAAAACCGGGGCCCAATTGCCGCCCGCGATCCAAAGGTCGTGCCGCCGACGCGCGGAGAAATGAAACGATCGATGGAAGGTCTCATCCACCACTTCAAGCTTTACACCGAAGGCGTGCACGTACCCGAAGGCGAGGTTTATGCCTGCGTTGAGGCACCAAAGGGTGAATTCGGCGTCTATCTCGTCGCCGACGGATCAAACAGGCCTTATCGGTGCAAGATCCGCGCACCCGGTTTCGCTCATCTTCAGGCCATGGACTATATGAACCGCGGCCATCTTCTTGCTGACGTCAGCGCCATCCTCGGTTCTATTGACGTCGTTTTCGGCGAGATCGATCGGTAACGGCGGCGCAATTTTTTGGTAACACCACCTCGATGGTGTTTGCATTGCATTCCAGCTCGGTGATACTGGCCCAAGTCTTCGTGACTTCGCGCCCAAGAGGCTTCGCAATCGCAACTGTTGAGCTTGACTGTGCAGCCTATCAATCGTTGGCGATGGCAAAGAAGAGCGGCGGCGGCAGGTTCAGGTGCGGGCTGCGCCCTCATACTTGCTGGATGCGCGACGATGGTCAGTCACGTCGCGGTGCCGGCCAAACTTGTTAGCGAAGCGCAGGTCGATGGTTTCGAACGCGTCCGCTTCTGGGGTGATGTCCCGCCGCCCAATTTCGAACGAGTTTTGCGCGAAATCGCTCGCCAACGAGGCGGCCGCCTGCCGCGTGAACAGCAGTTTCTCGCGATATCGGGTGGGGGAAGCGATGGCGCATTCGGCGCCGGACTATTAGTCGGTTGGTCGGCGCGCGGCACCCGCCCTGAATTCGAGGCGGTGACCGGTGTCAGTACCGGCGCCCTCATTGCACCATTTGCGTTCCTCGGGCCGAAATACGACAAACAACTGCGCGACATCTATACCCGCCACAGCACCGAGGATTTATTAATCCCCATGGTTCTGGCCGGCTTGCTTGGCGGCTCTGCGGTCACAGACGCCACTCCGTTCGAAAATCTGCTTGCCAAATACATAACGCCGCGCATTCTCACGGCAGTTGCCAATGAACACCGGCGCGGCCGGCGCCTTCTCATTGGCACCACGAATCTTGACGCCCAACGTCCCGTCGTTTGGGACATGGGCGCCATCGCAGCCAGCGGACGACCTGATGCGCTCTACCTGTTCCGCCGTGTGCTCCAAGCCTCGGCGTCGATCCCGGGCGTCTTCCCTCCGGTACGAATCCAGGTAAACGCAGACGGCCGCCGTTATGACGAATTGCACGTTGATGGCGGCACGACGGCCCAGGTCTTCTTCCTTCCCTCGCGGATCATGCTTGGCCGCGCCGAGCTCCGCATGTGCTTTCGCGCCGAGCGAACGGTCTACGTCATTCGCAACGGCCGCATCCGGCCACAGTACAAGCCTATCGCCCCAAGCGTGACCGAGATCGCAAAGAGATCCTTGACGACGCTGATCAACAGTCAGGCTAATAGCGAGCTGAAGCTTCTGAGTGAGGCCAGTGAGAAAGATAGCGCGGATTTCAAGCTTGCCTACATTCCCACGGATTTCGACGCCGTAAGCAACGAGGCCTTCGACCGATCCTATATGACAAAGCTCTTCCAGGTCGCTCGCCGCATGGCGCAGCGCGGCTATCCTTGGAAGGACGCACCTCCAGATTAACCGGGGAGCCGGGGCAGGCTCGACCATGCCATATTCTTCTGGCACTGTTGCGAATTCACCCTTGATCATTTTGTGCTAGAAGGCCGAAAACTGGCCAGTCTCGCTTCGCCCGGAGCCATCGATGTCGAACCTCGATTTACCGTTTTTTGCCGCAGCTCTCGCGCTCGGCTGGGGCTTGTCGCTCGCGACCTATCGCATCTTCGCTGTTCGCAACGATTGGCCAATGGGCGAGTTACATTCCAACAAACCGATGGTCCCGGTACTCTTGGGCGTTTTCGCCTTTGCGATAGCCTTTCTGTTCGCCGCTTTCCGTGCCGCGACGCCGGCAACCGAACTTGGTGGCTGGTGGATCCTGCCAGTTGGGATTGTTTGGGCGTTCTTCTGGACCGGGTTCATGCGAGTTGGCTCGCAGACGTCGCTGTTTCTGGCACCCATCGCGACGGTGATCCTGGTACTGGCCTGGATTAGCGTACGCACGCCACCGAGTTTTGTCTTCGACACGTCCTATCAACCCAATAGCTACAACTATCGGGCCGGCAATAGCGATAGGCCCCCTGCCGATGGCGGCGCCCGCGCCACCCTTAATGGTTTCGATCGCTAGGTCGGGCCGTTACGTTCTGGTTGACGGTCGCTGCTCGTCGCCATTCCCCGCCGGACTAAGCGCCGCTTCAATAGAACGCGCCAGCATAAGTCCGATTTTTCGCTGATCCGCTTGCACGCGGCGACTATCCGCCGTAGTTCCAAAGCAACCGTGGTCCGATAGTGCGCCCGCGCTGCTGCGAAGGCTGGGCGATCGCGACCTGTTCGATGAGCTGGAAATACTTCGAGAGGCCTCCTCACATGGCAGTGCGGCGACTGCACACCGAACAACCGCAGGACTTCACGTTCAATGCAGAAAACCTGGAATGGGCAAGGCAGACGATCGCGAAATTCCCGCCGGGCAAGCAAGCATCGGCCGTGATTCAACTGCTGTGGCGCGCCCAGGAGCAATCCGGCGGCTGGCTGCCGGAACCCGCGGTCCGCTACGTCGGCGACATGCTCGATATGCCCTATATTCGCGTCTATGAGATCGCGACGTTTTATACGATGTTCCAGCTCTCACCGGTCGGCAGCGCGGCCCATATCCAGGTTTGCGGCACGACCCCGTGCATGCTGCGCGGCTCAGAAGACTTGGTGGCCGTGTGCCGCAAACGCATCGCTGCCGATCCTCATACGCTCTCGGACGATGGAAAATTCTCGTGGGAAGAGGTCGAGTGTTTGGGAGTTTGCGCTAACGCGCCGATGGTCCAAATCTGGAAAGACACGTATGAAGATTTGACGCCCGAGTTGTTCGAACGTGTCCTCGATGCTTTTGCCGAAGGCAATCCACCGAAACCCGGCTCGCAAATCGGACGCCAGGCGTCCGCCCCGGAAGGCGGCCCAACGACGCTGACCGATCCGGAACTCTACAAGACGAAGGCTTGAGGCGAAATCCATGCTCGCTGATAAAGATCGCATCTTCACAAATATCTATGGGTTTCACGATCCCGGGCTGAAAAGCGCTATGGCGCGCGGCCAGTGGGATGGCACGAAGCAGATCATCGAACTTGGCCATGATGAAATCATCGAACGCGTTAAAGCGTCCGGTCTGAGAGGCCGGGGCGGAGCCGGCTTTCCAACAGGGCTCAAATGGTCCTTCATGCCAAAGGAAGACCCCCGTCCGTCGTTTCTCGTGGTGAATGCCGACGAATCCGAACCGGGCTCATGTAAGGACCGCGAGATACTGCGCCACGATCCCCACACGTTGGTCGAGGGGTGCCTGATAGCTTCGTTCGCGATGCGCGCGCATGCTTGCTATGTCTACTTTCGCGGCGAATACATCCGCGAGCGCGAAGCCTTCCAGCGTGCCATTGACGAAGCCTATGAAGCCGGATTGATCGGCAAGGATAACAAAAACGGCTGGGATTTCGATCTCTACGTCGCCCACGGAGCCGGGGCCTACATTTGCGGCGAGGAGACCGCGCTGCTTGAAAGCCTGGAAGGCAAGAAAGGGCAGCCCCGCATGAAGCCGCCGTTTCCGGCAGGCGCCGGCCTCTATGGGGCCCCAACCACGGTAAATAACGTTGAATCGATCGCTGTAACCCCGACCATCCTGCGCCGCG
>CAZWCL010000180.1:0-7187 GCA_964632265.1 uncultured Hyphomicrobiaceae bacterium
CTCGCCACAGCTCTCGCCGTCCTTGATACCGTCAGAGCTTCGGGCGAGGTTCCCGAAGAAGATTTCGGCCTCGTTGTCGGCCGCGTCTCCTTCTTTGTGAACGCGGGCCTGAAATTCGTCACCGAAATCTGCAAGATGCGGGCGTTTACGGAGCTTTGGGACGACATCACCGCAGAACGCTATGGCGTCACCGATGCCAAGCAGCGTCGGTTTCGTTACGGCGTCCAGGTCAACTCTTTGGGCTTGACCGAGCAGCAGCCTGAAAACAACGTCTACCGGATCCTGCTGGAGATGCTGGCCGTAACGCTTTCGAAGGGCGCCCGTGCACGCGCCGTCCAGTTGCCCGCATGGAATGAGGCACTAGGCCTGCCGCGTCACTGGGACCAACAATGGTCACTCAGGATGCAACAGATCCTCGCCTTCGAGACCGATCTATTGGCTTACGGCGACATCTTCGATGGCTCGCATGAGATCGGGAACAAGGTCAGCGAACTGAAGCAGCAGGCGCGCGCCGAACTGGCTACGATTGAATCGATGGGTGGTGCTGTCGCGGCCATCGACTACATGAAGCGGCGTCTTGTGGAATCAAACACCGCCCGCCTGCGCGGCATCGAAAACGGCACTCAGACCGTGGTGGGTGTAAACGCCTTCACCGAGACGGAACCATCTCCCCTGAGCGGAGATCAGCGGTCCATCCAGACGGTCGATGCGACAGTGGAAGCTGACCAGATTGCAAGCCTCCAGGCCTGGCGCCAGGCGCGCGGTCAGGATGCTGTCGCAGCGGCCCTGAAGGCTTTAGAGCAAGCCGCCACCGAAGGCCGCAACATTATGGAGCCCTCGATCGATTGCGCGCGCGCCGGCGTCACCACCGGCGAATGGGGCACCACGCTGCGTCGTGTGTTCGGCGAATACCGCGCGCCCACTGGCGTCGGTGCAGCAACATCGGCCAACAGCTCCGATGATCTCCAACCGATCCGCATTGCAGCCGAAAAGGCCGCCAAAAAGCTCGGTCGCCGCATTAAATTCCTGGTCGGCAAGCCGGGCCTTGACGGCCACTCGAATGGCGCCGAACAGATTGCTGTGCGGGCGCGAGACTGTGGCATGGATGTTCTCTACGAGGGCATCAGGTTGACACCCGCACAGATTGCTCGTGCCGCCGTCGACGAAAGCGTGCACATCATCGGACTCTCCATCCTCTCTGGCAGCCACGTACCTCTGGTCCGCGATATCATCGCGAGGCTGAAAGAAGAAGGCGCACGCGATATCCCCGTGATCGTCGGCGGTATCATTCCCCCCGAAGACGCAGAAAAACTCAAGTCATACGGCGTCAAGGCGGTCTACACGCCAAAGAACTACGAACTCAATGACATCATGACAGATATCGTTGATCTGGCATGCGCCTCCCCTGATGAGGGCCACAGCGAGCCCTGATTGATATCGAGCGCAACGACAGCTCACGAGCACAACGACATCTCAGTTGTCGTACAGCCGACACCAAAAAACCCGGCATCTTGAATTTCGCGGGCCACATGAGTTCTTCAACAGCCTGCTCCGCCTTGGTCGATGGAACAATGAGTAATGTCAGCCGTTTCGCAATGGCTGACAGGGGAGCTTGGCCCGAACTTGCCGACGAAGTGAGGGTCGGGGCTTTCTTGCTCATTCGACAATTCCGGGCGATCCAGAAATTCTGGCAAGGAAGATCAACATGAACGCGAGATCCTCTCGTGACGCGCTTGGCGCGTGCTTCGTATCCCTCGTCGCATTAACCGCCGCGTCCACCACTTCTGCACAAAAAGCCGAGGGCGACAAAGCACCCGCCGCCGCCGGGCAAAAGGCCTCCGAAAAAGGCCGCGACCGAGCCGCTGGACGTGCCGCTTCAAAAGGCGAAGCAAAAGACCAGCAAACCACCCGCGACAAGTGGGGCAATGCTGAACGCTCTGGCGCCAGCAACGAGCAATCTGGCCAGCCTCCCCGCAACGCGGAACGGCGGGCTGATCCCGCGAAATCCCGTAATGAAGGCGCGGCCCGCACAACTCCCGAACCTGCCGGGCGCCGTGACGCGGGCGCCGAAGGCACACGCTCAGCGAACACGCCCAAGGATACCTCGCGCGATGTTGGCAGTCGCACACCCGACGGCCGTCGTGCAAAGCCGAAGCCTGAGGATCGCCGGGCCGAACCCCAACCCGCTCGGCCAACCGAAAAGCGGGTGGGTGAGGCAGAGGGCCGGGACAGCGAACGCCGCAGCCGTGACCGGGGCGACCCCAGCCAAGGCCAGAATGACCGTAGAGAAGCTGATCGCCGCAGGCGCGACGGTACCCGCAGAACTGGAGACCGGCGCGATAACGGCCGTCCGGCCACGGTCACCGGCAGCGATGACCGCGAAGGCCAGAGCCCGCGCGAAAGCGCACGTGAGGGGGCGCGCGAAGGCGATCGGCGCGATCGTCGCGACATTGGTAACCTGTTCGCACGGCCCGATCGCGGCCGCGATGGTCCGCGCGGAGACCGAGCGCGTGAGCGTGGAGATCTCGATCTTTCAGCGATCCGAAAGCGCCGCGAAACGCGCCGGGACAATGACGGCCGGTTTGAGGTCATCATCGAGCCCGGCGATCGCCGCATCATCCGCGACGGCAACCGCGCCTATATCCGCAGCGATGACGGCCACCGCTTCCGTCGTTTCGGTGACCGTCGTGTTGAGCGCCGCGGCGACCGCGAAGTCGTGATCTTCGAGCGCCCGAACGGCGTCAGGATCATTTCGGTATATGACCGCCATGGCCGTTTGGTTGAGCGCCGCCGGCGTTGGCGGGGCCGTGAAACCGTCCTGATCGACAACAGCCGAGCCGTTGGCGCGGGCGTCGCACTTGGCATCGGCATCGGCGGTTTGATTGTCGGGCTAAGCGAACCGCGCATCGATATTCCGCGCCGTCGTTATATCGTGGAGTATGACGATGCCAGCGAAGACGATATCTATACGGCACTGACGGCACCCCCGGTAGAACGCCTCGAACGCGGTTATGCACTGGACGAGGTGAAATACAGCCCCAACCTTCGTGCACGGACACGCCGGGTAGACCTCAACGCGGTCAACTTCGAATCGGGCTCATGGGAACTGACAGAAGGTCAGCAAGCGAAGTTTGAGCGGCTGGCAAAAGCGATGCGTCGCGCGATTGAGAAAAACCCGAACGAGATTTTTCTGATCGAGGGGCACACCGATGCGGTCGGCTCCGAAATCGATAACCTCACCCTGTCAGACAGACGAGCCGAAACCGTTGCCGAACTGCTTACCGAGGAATATGGCATACCACCTGAAAACCTCGTGACGCAGGGCTACGGCGAACAACAACTGAAGGTGGAGACCGATGCAGCGGAAGCGGCCAACCGCCGTGTTGCCGTTCGGCGTATTACACCACTGCTCGCACGCAGTTCGTAACAGTGACAGACACCGTCCTGCCGCCGGACAAATTCCGGCGGCACAACTGCGCGAATGTGTCCTGCCCTGACGCTATCGAACAATCCTGAAACGTGCTATTTCCCACCGACCGCATGGCCCGTTTCGGCCAGCCCCAGTGGCGGAACCGGTAGACGCGTCAGATTCAAAATCTGATTCCTGCAAGGGAGTGCCCGTTCGAGTCGGGCCTGGGGCACCAACTCACGCCTTGAAAACGGCGGCCGGGGATTTCTTTGCGTAGTTTCCGGCCCCGGTTGCGGTACTCACGCCGTGGCCTGGAAGCCCCAATAAGACCGTTGACATCCTTCTTTTCAAAGCGGGCATTGCCGGCCCTTTTGACACCGTGTTACGCCGCCTCTGCCATTGAGTGTCGTGCCATCGGGTGCCATGAAAGTGCCAAAACTGTCTATTGGGCACCATGGCAAACATAGCTTACTTATCGCCGGAGACTGTGATGCGCCATTTGATGCGTCGGACGGGTTTTTTGGTCGCGGCACTCAGCGCATGGCTTTCAGCGCTGACGATAACCGCCACAGCAAACCCAACGCTACTTTTCGACGCCAAAAGTGAGCGTATACTTTACGCTCAGGACGCAGATCGCCTCTGGTACCCGGCTTCGCTGACCAAGATCATGACGGCATACGTCGTATTTGATGCCCTCAAGAGGGGCCGCATCGCTATGGACAGCAAATTGGTGAGCAGCGAGCGCGCTCAAAAAGAGCCCCCGAGCAAGATCGGGCTCCCCGTCGGCTCCGAAATATCTCTTGAACTCGGCCTCCGCTCTTTGATCATCAAGTCGGCGAACGACGTTGCAGTGATGCTTGCTGAATCGGTTTCCGGCAGCGTCGAGACCTTCGTCTCGCGGATGAACGCGACGGCGAAGAAGCTCGGCATGACACGCACACACTTCGTCAATGCAAATGGTCTGCCCGTCGACGGCCAGATGACGACAGCACGTGATCTCGCCCGCCTCGCGCTCGCGATTAATCGCGATTTTCCCGAACACGCCCACTATTGGGCGACGCCGTATATGCGGATTGGCAAACGCCGGTTGCGGTCCCACAACTCGCTGCTGCGTACATTCGACGGCGCAGACGGCATCAAGACCGGCTTTATCTGTGATTCAGGCTTTAACGTCGTCGCAAGCGCTACCCGGGGCGGCCGCAAGCTGATCGCGGTCGTTCTTGGATCGCCCTCGGCCGGAGATCGCAACAAGCGCGCCGCGGCGCTATTGAAGCATGGCTTCAAAACATTCGAGTGGAAGGCGTTCTTGAACACGGCGACACTTGCAAGTCTGCCCCCGAGCACGAATTCAAATCGCCTTGTCAGCATCCGTGACGAAGTTCGCGGTTGGTCCTGCGGCAACCGCCGCCGCGCCCGCGCCGCAGCCCGAGCCAAGCGCCGTAAGGTTTTACGCGCCAAGCGCCGCCGCGCCGCAAAGCAAAAACCTGCCACCGCAATACCATTACCCACTTTGCGCAATTAACCACCCAGCATATCCCCGGCCCGTCATCTGGCGCGCAATTTGCTCGACAACCAGTCGAACAGATTTCCCGCGCCAGATCAGGACGAAGCCCAGTGTGGAGCAAATGCGAAGATATCACGCCGACCCCCGAGGAGTTGGAATCGGTCGTCGCCCTCCTCGAGGCAGAACACGGCCTCTATGCAGCCGACATGGCCGAGTTCTTCGCTGCCCATCATAGCCTCAACGGTGACGCAGGCCGCTGCTGGGCCTGGACCGGCGTTGCCGACCGTATCCGCGAGCGCGAAGAACAGCGCCTCGATAGCGCCTTCGGTCACTGACTCAGAACCCCGCTCTACACTATTGGAGTAGATCATTTTTTCCGGTTTAGCCGGCGACGGTCCCGGTTACGAACGGTCTGCAACTAAACCGGAAATGATCCAACCGGGTAAACGATCAAACCGTGTGCGCTGCCAAACCTTTCCAGTTGAACTCGATGCCATGTCCGGGTCGGTCCGGCGCCATCGCCTTGCCATCGACCAGGCGCAACGGCTCGGCGATATACTTGTCGAGTCCGAACCCGTGCGCTTCGAGAAACGACCGGTTCGGCACAGCGGCGAGGAGATGAATCGTGACGTCATGCGCACCATGGCTCGTGACGGGCAGATTATAAGCCTCGGCGAGATGTGCGATTTTCATGAACGGGGTCACGCCGCCGCAATTGGTAACGTCGGGTTCGGGATAACTCACACCGCCGGCAGCAATAATCTGCTTGAATTCCCATAACGTCCGGAAGTTCTCGCCCGTCGCGATCGGCACGCCGCCATCACGCATGACCCGGACATGGCCTTCAACATCATCGGGGATGATCGGCTCTTCAAGCCAGACGAGATTTATTTCCTTCAAGGCGCGCGCCCGCTGGATCGCCTCATCCGCGGTCCACTTCATATTGGCATCGGTCATGAGCGGGAAATCGTCCCCGAGATGTTTCCGCATGGCGAACGCTCGCGCCAGGTCTTCCGACATCGCATCGCGGCCTGATTTGTACTTGATCGCGCGAAACCCCTTCTCGAGGTTTCCATCGGTCTGCCTGAGAAGGTCGTCGACCGACAATTCGAGGTCGATCCCGCCAGCATAGCACGGTACCGCCGGATCATAACCGCCAAGTAGTTTCCAGAGCGGCAACTCCGCACGTTTGGCTTTGAGGTCCCACAGCGCAATGTCTAGCGCAGAAAGAGCCAGCACCGTCGGCCCGCCGCGTCCTCCATAATGCAGGCCCCACCACACCTTGTCCCATAGCTTCTCGATGCAGTCGGCATCTTCGCCTGTCGCGATGTCCGGGATCTCGCGTCTCAGCGTATCGGCGACAGCGCCGCCGTTATGTCCGGTCGTATAGGTATAACCGACGCCAGTCTCCCCATCCTGGTCACGCACCGTCACCGTGATGACTTCAAAATGGGTCATCACGCCATGCGTGGAATCGGTTAATGGCTCGGGTAGCGGAATACGAAAGTGCCCCGTCTCCAGGCTTTCAAGCTTGCTCACGATGTCCTCGCCTCAATCTGTTGCGGTACCAAGCGAGGTGTCCTGTTCCAGCCGCCGGTAGACGATTTCGCTTGTGTCCTTGGACGACAGCACCGGCACGATCTCAAAGCGCGCCAGGTCGTTCCAGTTCAACACCCATTCCTGCAGTGTAGCCAGATCCTCGCACTCCATGATCTGGAAGCAGCGCGCGTAGCCGGCCTCGATCCAGGAGCCATGCACTTTCAGATCGTCCGGCGCCATTCGGCCATGCTCCTGAAAGCGCTGATATACGGCGCGGGCATCCTCACCGCGAAAATGCTCGATAACCATGAACAGCATTGGGCAGAGCCTCTCGTTCTGGCGATGCGTTCGGTGTCACAAAGTGCGACACCGAACGGCGCACTGGATCAGAAAGCAACCTGATCGCCACCTTTAAGCGCTAGGATCTCACGCGCCTCATCGGCCGTCGCGATCTCGCGACCGAGACCCTCGATAATCTGGCGGACATTTTTGACCTGTTCAGCATTGCTCTCGGCGAGTTTGCCGGGACCGGCCCACAACGAATCTTCGAGGCCGACACGCACGTTGCCCCCCATTGCAGCCGCAATAGCCGCAATCCGCATCTGGTTACTGCCGGCGCCAAGCACCGACCATCGATAGTCATCGCCGAACAATCGGTCCGCCGTCCGTTTCATGTGCGCCACGTCTTCCGCGTGCGTTCCGATACCACCGAGAATGCCAAACACCGACTGTACG
>CAZWCL010000181.1:0-7167 GCA_964632265.1 uncultured Hyphomicrobiaceae bacterium
AGCAGTGATTATGGAATTCGGCGGCTCGTCTGAAGATCTAGCCCGGGTCTGTCATGCGCATCCAACGCTGTCGGAGGCCGTTAAAGAGGCCGCTATGGCGGTCGAGGGTCGGGCTATTCATATGTAGCGTGCCCCACCCAATCAGGGGAGGCGCGTGATGTGGATTGCTGCTTTCGGATCCAGTCAAATCCGGGTTAGGCTCAACCGTTATTAGAGACGGGAATTGCCTTGCCGATACGCCTAGAACTAGTTTGGATGTTTTTTGCTGGCGCTATCGTTTTGGCGCCGGTTACGTGTCATGGGCAGGGTTCGGCATGGCGGGGGGTGCCTCCTGGCACGATCGGCGGCGAGGCGGCCAACAGGGAGATTGCTCTCGACTTTTTGTTTGCCGGATTGGCGAAGGCCAAGGATGAGGCGATCGCGCGACGTATCGCCAATTCGATTTGGCAGATCTGGTTCAAGGCGCCGGATGCCGACGTGAAGCAATTGATGCAACGAGTTCAGTTTGCACGGCGTGCCGGCCTTTTTAAGCAGGCACTCGCGGATCTCGACAGAGTCGTCCAGATCGCGCCAGACTATGCCGAGGGGTGGAACCAGCGAGCGACTGTCTACTTCATGATGGGACGGCATGGTTCTTCTGTCAGTGACATCGAGAGAGTTCTCCGGCTGGAGCCACGGCATTTTGGCGCCCTGAGTGGGCTCGGAATGATCCATATGCGAGCGCAGAACTGGAAGTCGGCGATCGCTGCTTTCGAGAAGGCGCTCGAAATTCACCCGTTTTTGAATGAACGTTCGCTGCTGCCCCAATTGCGACAGAAGCTCGAAGGGCAGCCGTTATGAGGGATATTCTTTCCTCCCGCATCACTTCGATTGAAGAACTATTTCACTTGGGATGCCTCGGTCCGGCTGCCGTGCAGCGGGATTTTCAGTGGCGTGAACGTCAGTCCGAGCAGATGCTGAAAGACATCCTCGATGCCTTGAAAGCGAGCGCAGACGTAGCCTCCGGCGGCGGGAGCGGCGGTGATGTCCTGGAGGGCGATGGCGAATCAATCGCTGGTTACTTTGTTGATCCAGCGGATGACGATCGGGACGAAATTGCGGGCGGCGGTCTGCCGGAAGATGCGGCGCTCGAGGGCGTATCACGCGACGGCGCTGAGGCGACAATGGCTGCGCCGGTTTTCTTCCTCGGTTCCATCATCCTCTGCCCGGGGCGAGACGCTCAGTACGAAATCTTCGATGGATTGCAGCGTATTACGACGCTCACTATTCTACTTGCCATCCTTCGCGACCGGATACGTCAACCCCAACTCAAGGCCCGTTTGGCCAGCTTGATCGCGACGAACGAGGGCAGTTTCCGCCTGAGCCATCGTGGTGAGAACCAGATTCTGCCCTCAATGGTGCAGGCCCCGGGCGAGGCGATGCGGGTTCGCCGGCGCCGACCGGACTGGGCGGCGGGGCAGCGGATTTTTGATGTAGCTCGTCAGTTGCGCAACTCGCTGCCGCATGAAGAAAGCCGCCTTGTCCGGATCGCGGAGTTTCTTCTTGAACGCGTCAGGTTTTCTCTGGTGATGATCGCGGATCGCCGGCTGGCGCGGCACACGTTCGTGGCGACCAATCTTTATGGTGTGCCACTCAATCGTGGCGACGTGTTCAAGGGCGAACTACTTGAGCTGGCGAGGCATACGGAAGAGGGCGACGAGATCACCGAACGGTGGGGCCGGATCTGGGACAAGGTCAGCGCGCTCGAAGGAGGGCGAGAGCGGGGTACGACGCCCGCAGCCATTAGCAAGTTCGAGCAGTTTCTTGCTTGCTGCGACATGATCGAGCGCCGCCGGCCTCAATCGGTGGACTTTCTTGGTGATCTGATCACCCATCTTGGCAAGCGGGCACAGGCTGGAGAGCTGCTGTCCTGGTTTGCAAGTGTCGATATACTTGCTGATGCCTGGGTGGATTTGGAGACGCGGATGCGCAATCCGGGCGACGGCAACGCGGTAGATCGTGCGATCTGGACTATGAACTTCTTCAAGTGGCATGAGTGGCGCCCGCTTGCACTCTATTGGATGGCGCAGGCCCGAGCTGGCGCGCGCCTCAAAACAAGCCAATGGCGCTTCGACATGCTCACGAAACGCTGTCTTGCAATCACGTTGCTTGAACTTGATCAAGCTCGACGCGCAGAGATGTTTCGCCAAGCGGTCGTCTCGGTCATCGGGGGGCTCAGGCCGTTCGATGAGACGTTGAAGAAGCGCCCCCTCAACTTGTCGAATTCCTATAGGACGCGGGTGCGCGACGCGCTCAGGCTGCCGGTCGAGCATCATGAAGTGCGGCGCACATTGATGCTCTGGTATGAAGCATCGCTATGGGGCGAGCGGCCACCGCGCTACATAAGGTCTGGTTCGGTCGAGCATATTCTACCGGGCCGCTGTGGCGCGGGCTCGCAGTGGCTCGACGATTTTCCCGATCCCAAACGGCGCTATATTCATCATGCTTCGATCGGCAATCTCGCACTCGTAGACATTGCGCTACAGAGGCCTTTGGCGAACTGCGATTTCGCTATTCCGGGCGGCAAGAAATCGACGCTTCAGAAGGCCGGTCAGTTCGGAAAATACAAGACGCTCGACGGGGTTCAGCAGATCGATCAGTGGTTACCGACCGTTATCGGCAATCGGACGGCGGCGGCCGCCGACCACATATGGTCCCAACTCGGCTTGCCCGATCCGAGGTAGTCTCACGCTTGCGAGACCATGACATGGGCTGTCAATGCGTCCCCGGTGCTTCAATAGCGCTCGCGGTAGGGGCGAAGTTCAATTTCCCAGGTCCAGGCCGAACGCGACTGATTAATAACGTGCATGTAGGCGTCGGCGATGGCATCGGGGTCGAGGTATTTGTCGGCCAAATCGCCGGGTCCTTCGATGCGACCCTTCTCTTCATTTCGGACGCCGCCGTCGATCACAAAGTGAGCAACATGGACGCCCTGGGGTGCCAGTTCACGGCCAAGCGCACTTGCGAGTCCGCGTAGTCCGTGTTTGCCCATCGCGAAGACCGATGAGTTGGGGTACCCCTTGACGCTGGCTGAGGCGCCGGTGAAAAGGATGGTGCCTTCGGACCTTGGCAACATGCGCTTTGCCGCCTGCTGTGCGACGAGAAAACCGCCGTATGCCGAGATCGAGAGTGAACGGGCGACATCGGCCGGGTCGAGTTCGGTGATAGACCCGTGGGCGCGGGCACTGGCATTATAGAGTGTTACGGTCAGAGGGCTACCGGACTTGTCGACGTCAGTGAACAACGCTGAGACCGCCTTTGGGTCCGTTGCATCGCATTGGTGGGTTGTCGCGTTTATCTCGCCGGCCAGCTTCTCAAGCTTTTCCGGTGAGCGCGCTGCTAGAGCGACATGGTAGCCGGCGCGTTTTAGACTGCGCGCGAATGAAGCGCTGATGCCACTGCCTGCGCCAACGATCAGGGCTGTGCCGGTCATATCGAACTCGCTCTTTCAGGGTTTGTCGGTTCGGCAGTCTCAGCGTCTCTCAACAACGCTACTTGCCGGGTGTTACATTGAACCCGGCCTTGCGGTAGAGTGCAACCAATCCGTTGTCACCGATAAGGTGTGCAGCGCCGACCGCTATGAATGCGCCGCCGCCTGCGACGAGCGGTTTGCTGCTCTCGAACATGGTCTGATTGCGCTTGTAGATCAGTGCTTCATTGAAGCTTGCGGTGCCGGAATGATCGAGGCCTGCGATCTTTGCGAGCCCCTGGGTTAGCGACAGGACAATGCCAAGATCGCGGCGAAGGTAGGCTTGAATCAAGGTTTCGTACATGTCTTCGCGCCGGTCGGCGAAGGCCAGAGCGGTTCGAAGCATCGCGATCTGATCCTCATCAGGAATCCCAGCAAAGGTTTCAAACTGGAGTTTGGCCGTTTCCAGCCCTATGACGGGGATATTATTCATGCGGGCAAGATTACCGATGACTTGATCCAGCGCCAGCTTGCCTGATCGAATTGCGTTTTGTTCGCAGACGGGCATCGACATCATCACGCCGACGATCCATGGCCGCAGTACTGCTACCGTCTGGGCCGGCATACCAGCCCTGCCAAGCACGGCCGTGACCTCGGCGAATTCGTCCGCCGTCAGTTTCTGATCAAGCCGGGAGCCATCCGTGTAAACCATTAGCCGGGGCGAGCCAGCTATTGCGCCCATGGTGGCGGCCGGCGACATGTCGGCCAACTCAAGAGCTAAGCGACGTGATGCCAGGAGCGCTTTCTCGACACCTTCAGGCAGATCGTGGATGCGCGGTTCGGATACGTGCATCGTGCCAAACAGATATGATGGTGTGAGGCCCTTCTTATGGACTTTCCAGAAAACCGCTTGGGTGTTGGCGACCGCGTCGGCTCGTGCGCGCACGCTCTTCATGACCGACGGATGATCTTTGACAAGTTCGGATAATATGTCGGCTCCATTGCACCGGGCGTTGGCGGTGATGGCCGTGGCGAGCAAGGCGGTGGCGGTGAGCGCGCAATATCTACCGACGGTCATTATTGCACGGCAAATGCGAACGCGAATGTATGGTGTCGACGGCATGAATGGCTCCGTGCAAATGCCGGCAGGAGGCTGCGTCAGGCGCGTGGATGGGCGGCGTCGTAGACGGCAAGGAGTCGGTCACGCTCGACTTCCGTGTAGATTTGGGTGGTCGAGAGAGAGGCGTGGCCCAGAAGCTCCTGTATCTGGCGGAGGTCGGCCCCAGCGGAGAGGAGATGGGTGGCGAACGAATGACGCAGCGCATGTGGTGTTGCGTTATCCGGAAGGCCCAACGTTTCGCGGAGACGCGCAACGGCCAGTTGAATTACCCGCGGTGACAGCGGACCGCCGCGGACGCCCAGAAATAAAGGGTTTTCAGCTTCGAGCGGGAAGGGGCAAGCGCTCCGGTAAGCGGCGATGGCATCGACAATGACGGGAAGAACGGGAACGAGCCGCTCTTTGCCACCCTTGCCAACAATGCGTAGTACATCACGCGCCGGGCATGGTGCGTCGGCGGTGGTCAAGGACAGCGCTTCGGATATACGCAGGCCGGCGCCGTAGAGCAGGAGGAGGACGGCTGTGTCGCGGGCGGCGACCCATTCCAGCTTGTCGGTGTGGGCTTCGTCGCTGACGATCTGCGACGCCTTTTCGACGGTCATCGGTTTGGGGAGCGCGTGGGGTACTTTCGGGCGTGCGATCTGGAGTACGGCGCGGTTCTTCGTGATGTTGCTTTGTTCAAGCCAGCGAAAGAATGTTCTGAGAGCAGACAGCGTCCGGGCGAGCGAGCGGCTTGCGGCGCCGGCCTTTCGGCGCGCACTCAGAAAACCTCTGAAGTCCTTGATTTCTATGTGAGATATGTCTCCCAAACAGGGTGTATGGCCGAGGCGCCGGCCGAGATGCGCGGTGAATTGCGCAAGGTCGCGAGTGTAGGCCTCGATGGTTTTTTCAGTGTAGCCGCGGTCGTGACGGAGGTGGTCCACCCAGGCGGCAATCGTTCGCTGGAGATCGTCATCAAGGGGCAGTTGTGATGGCTTTAAGGTCAAATGGCGGCTACCGATCGTAGATCCTGAGGGCCGATACAACGCTTGGCCGAATCATCTCAAAGTGAAGTGTAATGTTCGGCGCTTGGATGTGAACAATGCGTTAATACGGGCGTTTAAATCATACGAATAGAAGCTGTTATATCGGCTAACGATGGCAACATCAGAGGTGGTGGCATGGGCGTACTCGTCGACGGGATCTGGCATTCGGAGGAGCCGAGCCGGAAGGAAACCGAAGGAAAATTCGAACGCAGCGCGTCGAAATTCAGAAACTTTGTAACCGCCAGCGGCGATCCCGGCCCGGCCGGCGAGGGCGGTTTCAAGGCCGAGGCGGGGCGATATCATCTCTATGTCTCGCTGGCGTGCCCGTGGGCGCATAGAACGCTCATTTTGCGGCGGCTGAAAGGGCTGGAGGATAAGATCGGTCTTTCCGTCGTTAACTGGCATATGGGCGACCAGGGATGGACGTTCGCAGAGGGGCCGGGGGTCATAGGCGATCCTGTGATGCAGGCCGATGCCTTGCACGAACTCTATCGGCTGGCCGATCCGAGCTATAGCGGCCGCGTGACGGTGCCGGTCCTTTGGGACCTTGAGCGCGGCACGATCGTTTCGAACGAATCAGCCGAGATCATCCGGATGTTCAACACCGCGTTCGACGCTATCGGTGCATCGGGGCCGGACTTTTATCCGGAGAGCCTCCGGGATGAGATCGACGCGGCCAACGATCGGGTCTACGAGACGGTCAATAACGGGGTCTACAAGGCGGGTTTCGCGCAAACGCAGTCAGCGTATGACGAGGCGGTGAAGCCGCTGTTTGAGACGCTGGAGTGGCTGGAGGCGCGACTGCAGAACCAGCGCTATCTCGCCGGTGAGCGGATCACGGAAGCGGATTGGCGGCTGTTCACAACGCTGGTGCGTTTCGATGCGGTTTATCACGGGCACTTCAAGTGCAATATTCGGCAGCTCGCCAACTACCCAACGCTATGGCCTTACGCCCGGGAGCTTTTCCAGCACGCGGATGTGGCGGAGACGGTGGATTTCGACC
The DNA here is from genome assembly GCA_964632265.1 of uncultured Hyphomicrobiaceae bacterium. Classification (GTDB taxonomy): domain Bacteria; phylum Pseudomonadota; class Alphaproteobacteria; order Rhizobiales; family Hyphomicrobiaceae; genus CAJQQK01. The sequence continues at coordinate 6,594 of CAZWCL010000181.1, forward strand.
ACATCAAAAATCACTATTACAGCTCTCACAAGAGTGTGAATCCGACGGGGATCGTGCCGGCGGGGCCGGATCTGAATTGGAGCGAACCGCACGACCGGGGATGAGTGGCGCAGTGCGGGATTTGGCATTTTTACGCAACACGAGATCCCGGAAACGGAGCGGGTCGGCTGCTCTCCCCCGCCCATTTCCCGCCGACCCCTCCGATCGCTTCGATTCCTCCGATCCCTGGCCCTCTTTAAGCTGACGGGGCGGCCGTGTCGCACGGGGCGGCGCCGATATAGCCTTATTGTCTGCTAACCTTGGTCGAATCGGCCGACCTGGCCGAGGGATGCTATGCGTGAGTGGATATGAGTGCGCTTTTAGAATTGGCTGGGGATGCGCGGGCACGGCTGAAGCGGGTGCCGATACTGTTGCCGGTCGCGCTGGACCAGACGTACGATTACATCGAGCCGGCGGGGATGGACCTCGAGCCGGGGCAGTTCGTGCATGTTCCGTTCGGGCCGCAGCATCGACTGGGTATCGTGTGGGACCGTACGCTCGGGCCGGAAAAGCACATTGATGAAGCGAAGCTCAA
>CAZWCL010000182.1:0-7159 GCA_964632265.1 uncultured Hyphomicrobiaceae bacterium
ATGCGAAAAAGCGCCAGGCGTCGCGAGCCACATGAGTTCTTCAACAGCCTGCTAAGGCGCTGAGCCTGTCGAAAAATGCACGCACCATACCTCTTGCGCGCATCCGGCGGCGGGCCTAGGGTCCGCTCCGTTTTAATGTGGTCGCCAGCGCAGAAGGCTGTGACTGCCGCGCCCGCCTGGCGCCTGTTTTCCGCCGGGTAACGCGGCAATGCGCCCGCCCGCATTCCAAGAACGATGCCCCTCTGAGAAGGACCAATGACATGGCTTTTATTTCCGATGCGCTGGGTCGCATGAAGCCTTCCGCCACCATCGCACTCACCCAGATGGCCCGCGATTTGAAAGCCAAACGTGACGACGTTATTTCTCTGGCACTCGGCGAGCCGGATTTCGACACCCCTGAACACATCTCAAAGGCCGCGATCGACGCGATCCACCGCGGTGAGACCAAATACCCGCCCGTCGCCGGCATCGTGCCGCTGCGCGAAGCGATTTCCGCCAAATACAAGCGCGACAACAACCTTGACTACGGCATCGATCAGATCATCGTCGGCACCGGTGGCAAGCAGGTCATCTACAATGCGCTGCTAGCCACCGTGAACCCCGGTGACGAAGTCATCTGCGTGGCGCCTTATTGGGTGAGCTATCCAGAAATCGTGGCGCTTTGCGGTGGTACGGCCGTCACCGCGTATGCCAAGGAGGAGGACGGCTTCAAGCTGAAGCCGGAAGAGCTTGAGCGCTGCATCACGCCGAACACGAAATGGTTGATCCTCAACTCGCCATCCAATCCGACCGGCGCCGCCTATAGCCGAGAGGAAATGAAAGCGCTGACAGCCGTGCTCATGAAGCATCCGAACGTCTGGCTGATGACCGATGACATCTATGAGCATTTGACTTACGGCGACTACCAGTTCGTCACCGCCGTCGAGGTTGAGCCCAACCTTTACGACCGGGCGATCACCATAAACGGCCTCTCGAAGGCCTATGCCATGACGGGCTGGCGCATCGGCTACGGCGGCGGGCCGAAGAAGCTTATCAAGGCGATGGATACGCTTCAGGGCCAACAAACCTCAGGCAACTGCACAATCTCGCAGTGGGCCGGTGTCGAAGCTCTCAATGGCCCGCAGGATCATCTCGAGAAGTTCCGCGCGACCTTCGAAGAGCGGCGCGATCTTGTTGTATCGATGCTCAACCAGGCCCCGGGCTTGAAATGTCTGACGCCGGAAGGAGCCTTTTACGTCTACCCCTCGATGCATGAACTGATCGGAAAGACAGCACCTTCCGGCAAGAAGATCGAGACGGACGAGGATTTCGTACTCGAACTTCTCCAGACCGAAGGCGTTGCTGGCGTGCACGGCTCGGCATTTGGTCAGGGCCCCAACATGCGCGTGTCGTATGCCACGTCGACCGATGCCCTCGAGGAAGCTTGCCAGCGCATCCAGCGCTTCTGTGCGAGCCTCAACTAAACTCGGCCCGACACGCAAGCCGGCCAATCTGGTTCACCCTCGCAATCGAAAGCCCCCGAAAACAGAAATGTTGCCGGGCGCTTTTGCAATTGGGACCGAAGCTAGAGCGGGTCCGACCTTGGTGGAATCGCTTTCGCGATTTCACTGGAGTCGGTAGTCCCGCTCTACACGATCGAAGTAGATCATTTTCACCAGTTTAGCCGGCGACGGCCGCGGTTGCGAACGGTCTGCAACTAAGCCGGAAATGATCTAGCCCTGGATTTCTCGGATGTAGGCGCGGAACTGGTTGCTGCAGCGTTGGCTATGAAGCACCTGCAACGTGTGCTCGGTACGCGGAAGCGGCGAAATCATGCGAATACGCAGCTTGCGCATCGGCTGCTTGACGCGCAAAAGCGCGTACGTCGAGCCGGCGTCGACCGGAATTTCCTCGGGCCACGCGACGCTGTCCTTGCCAGCGGGGAAAGTGACCTGGGCGCGCCGCTGCGAACGCATGTCGACGATGGTGACGACCTGTTCGCGAGCCGGGCGCGAGCGCACCAGAACGACGTTGGCACCTTTCTTCAGACAATAATCACCGCTCGCGGTGAGTGGAACCTTAGTCCACGAAAACGGTATCCGCTTGCCAAGAGCGAACGCAGGTGCGGCGCTGCGCAGCGCCCCGACGTTTCGCCGGTTGGCGCCCCCGCTTTTGACATAGCGCTTGACCGCATCAAAGACGCCGGGGTTGGATTTGACCCCCTTGGTGAGATCTGCGGCCCGGCCGTTGAACGGACCGGAGACCGCGCGCGTCGCCCCTGATGGCAGGACGAACAGCACGCTCTGCCCCTTCGGTATTCTCACGTTGGAGGCCTCGTCGAGCAGCTTCCCCGCCTGGAGCCCCTTCACCTTGGACTGGACGACGATCACCTGCGCATGCGCGGCAAGCGGAACACTGATCAGTGGAAGCGCCATGAGCATCGTGCGAAATGCAGCACCGGCCCGCGAAAAGACAGGAAGTTTTGAAAAATCTGGCCGCATATGTCGAACTCCTCAATTTTACCGGGATCTTGAAATGTAGCGCTAAATCCGGCGTATCGACGTGCGGTGCAACCCCCTCAGGATGATCCCGCCGAAGACGCCGAGCAATAGCGCTGCCAAACACGCACCGAATGGAATGATTCGATCAAAAAACCGGAACACCAAAATGTCGGCTGCCACCACGACGACCGACGCCGTGGTTGCATAGAGACTGACCGCGACAAGACCATGGCGCAAACCGAACCATAAGCCCAAAGTGGCAAGAACCCCGAAGATGCCAAGCAGAACGTGGCGCCCAACATGTTCGATACGGCGTCCGTCGAGCAGTTGCGCGGCAACTTGCGCGTGAATGAGCATGCCCGCGATCTCATCTTCTTCGCCGCGCCAGGTCAGCATCGGCACCTGATGCCGATCGAGATCCGGAAAATCTCCGCCGACAATGGCGATTTTGCCTTTGAACCGCTGAAGCAGCGCCGGCGCTACCGGCGACATCGACCCGTTCGGCGTGACGATGAGATGAGCTGGTATAGAAAAGAAGCGTTCGTTGCCGTCGTGGGGGCTCAGCAACCACGCAATCCGGCGCGGCCCGTTGACGGGCGCGCGGGCGGACGGTTTGGCGAGCGCGACGGCAAAGCCCTTGGTGAATTTCGGGTCTTCGGGTTCCGCGACGTAGCGCACGACGCGGTCGCCCCCCGTCAGAAGATTGGCGTAGCCGCCGATGGCGCCGGTCTTGTCGAGGAATTGCTCCTGATAGGCCCTCTGCGCGGCACCAAGTCCGACGCGCCGGTCGGCAACCGCGATCACCACCCGGGCTCTGGCTTTGCGTATCGCCTCAGCTAATTCTTGATCCTTCTCGGGCTCTGTTGGCTTGAGGAACAAGAAATCGAGCCCGATCGCCTCGGCGCCGGCCGTATCGAGCGCGGTGACCAGACGCGCCAGCAATCGCCGGTCGATCGGTGAGCGGTAGGGATAAGGGTACATGGTGTCGTCGTTGACGGCCACGATCGCGATGCGATCGTGTTGTCGCTTGGACCGGTGCGAGAACAGCGCTGTCCTGAAATCGCCAGTCCAGTGCTCGAGCCAGAGCGCCCAGGAATAATTGGAGGCTTGCTCCACGCTCCAGGCGCTGAGCATGATCCAGCCGCCTGCAACAACAAACAGGGCCGCCAGACGCAGATATCTCCACACCGCCAGCATTTGCCCGCCACACCTCACATGCCGGTCGATTGAACCGTGACAGGCATTTCAGTTCCCCGTGTGCAGCCAAAGGCTGCATTCCATTGGGTCCGGCGTGCTCAGATCACGCCTTTTGACCTCAGATCGTCGCGCTCTTCGTCGCTCATGTCCAGCAGATCGCTCAGCACTTCATCCGTGTGTTGTCCGAGCATCGGTGGCGCCATGCGCTCCGACGTTGGCGTCTCGGACAAACGCATCGGGCTGCGAATGAGCGGCACCTTGCCCTCGCCCGTGGCCGGATGATCCATCTCGATGCGCATCCCCCGTGCCTTCACGTGCTCGTTGGCGAAGACCTGGTCATAAGTATTGATTGGACCGCAGCTCACATTGTTCTCGACGAGTTGCTCGAGCCAGAATTCCGACGTCTTGCCCGCCAGCGCATCCTCGAGGATCGGCAGCAGTTCGCCGCGGTTGCGCAGTCGGTCGGGATTTGTTGCAAACCGCGCGTCGTCAGGCAGATGGTCGAGCCCGGCGATTTTGCAGAAGCGGCGGAACTGGTCATCGTTGGCGACGGCCAGAAGGATCGAGCCGTTAGATGTGCGAAACACCTGGTAGGGAACGATATTCGGATGCGCATTGCCAAGTCGGGCTGGATTTTCGCCGGTCGCGAGGTAGTTCATGCCCTGGATTGTTGAGAACGCGACCATCACATCAAGCATGCCGATGTCGATGTGTTGACCCTCTCCCGTCAGCGCCTGATGCCGCAGCGCGGCGTTGATCGCCACCCCGGCATACATGCCAGCCATAAGGTCGGCAACGGGAATGGCGGATTTCATCGGCAGCCCGTCCGGTTCACCGGTAACGCTCATGAAGCCGCTCATACCCTGGATGAGAAGATCGTAGCCAGGACGTTTGGCGTAGGGCCCTGTTTGCCCGAAGCCGGTTACAGAGCAGTAGATCAGGCCCGGAAACTCATCCTTGAGGTCGTCATAACCGAGACCGTATTTCGCAAGCCCGCCGGTCTTGAAGTTTTCGACGAGTACATGGCTCTTGGCGATCATCTTCCGCGCGATCTCCTGGCCCTTCGCGGTCGCAATATCCAGTGTCACCGATTTCTTGTTGCGGTTGGCGGCGTGGAAGTAGGCGCTCTCGGAGGTGTCATTGCCGGCCGTATCCTTGACGAAGGGTGGCGCAAACTTTCGCGTATCATCCCCGGCGCCGGCGCGCTCGATCTTGATAACGTCGGCGCCAAGGTCCGCGAGCATCTGCGTGCACGAGGGCCCGGCGAGTATACGGGTGAGATCGAAAACGCGTACACCGTCGAGTGGACCGGGCATGAAGCCACCTCCTGATTAATTGGATCGCCAGACTGTCGAACCCTGCGGCCGACAAAAACTCTCACAGCCGCAGCCCCAAAGCTACCAACCCCAGACCAACGAACCAAGGTTCGCGCGCCCGTCAAGCCGGCTCCGGCGTTGTTGCGGGCGGCACTATAGGCGAGCGGCAAAATTCCTCAAGCGCTGTGCCACCATTATGCCGGAAACATCAGTAGTTTGTGCGTCTCGTCGCCATGATAGGCTCGGTTTGAGCCGTTATGGCGCCCGCGTCTTCGGTTGATCGACCGCGCCGCGTCTTAAAGGTCGCGGTCGTCCGGAGGATTATCTTTATGTTAATGCTGCTTTAAGATGAGTGCGGAACGGTTGCGCAGACGTTTGGGGTCGCCATCGCGACCAAATGGGTGAGCTTGGTCATGAAAACGACATCCCCCTTGGATCTGAGTAATGGTCAGGGCTCTGCTCGTCCGATATCGGACGAAAAGATGGAGCAGGTCCGGGAACTTTTATTCGGAGAGTTCGAAAAGCAGACCGAAAACCGGGTCGCCAGCCTCGAGGCACGGGTGCGCGAGTTGGAAATGGGGCTGGTACGCCGGCTCGATGCGCTCGAGGCACGTCTCGAAGCACTTTCCGGCGAAACGGAGACCAGCCAACGCCAGGCGCATCACGAGATCGCATCGGGCCTGCAGGAATTGTCCGACCGAATCCGGCGGCTCGGTCAGGGTTAACGCCGGCACTGGCGGCGGATCGACGGCAGAGTATAGGGCTTAGCGGGGCATGTGGAATTGAGCGACGAAACGACATCGCGTTCTGTGACGCACGGCATGGCACGCCTGAAGGAGCTCTTGTTCGACGGCGACGCTGAAACGCTCAAAGAGATCAATCGGCGTCTGGCTGAACTCGAGCGCGGCGGAATTGATCAGGCCCGCCACCATGGCGCAGCCGTCGAACGCCTTGAAAAGCTGTCCGAGCGCATCGGTACGGAGGAACGCTTCCGCACCAGCGTCGCAAATGTTCTCGACAAGGCGCTTGAAGACGCCGAGATGCGCAATCACGCCCAGATGTCGCGGGCGATCGCGCCCCTCGTGATCAATACGATCAAGACCGAACTCAGGAACAGCCAGGATGAACTCGTTGACATCATGTTCCCCATCACTGGGCGCATGGTGAAGACCTATCTCGCCGCTGAGATGAAGAAACTTTCGGAGGGCGTGAACCGCAAGATCGACGAAAACCCGGTGATGCTGCGCATACGCTCCCTCACATCCGGCCGGCCGGTTTCCGACCTCGCCATCGCCGGCAGCCAGCGTCTGAGCATTGATGAAGTCTACCTGATCCGCCGGGATACCGGCGAACTTGTCGCACACTGGCCTGAGGGCGCCAGCCAGTCGAATTTGCAGTCACACGTCGGCGGTGTTCTCGCGGCAATCAATGACTTTGCAAGTTCGGCATTTTCCGATGAGGGTGGCCACTTCGAGTCGTTCCGGTACGACGACTTCCAAGTCTTCATGCGCTCCTCCCCCCTCTACCTCCTCGCCGCCAAATGCAACGGCATCGCCCCAAGCGGCATAGAACAAATATTCGACGACGCCTTTCTCGAGACCATGGAGCGCATTGCCCTGGTGGAGAAAGCAGCCGCCGAATCAGGCGAACTCCCCCCGAGCAAGCGCAGCCTCGAGCTGCAACCCCTGACCGAAACCGTCGAAACCCGCACCGGCGAGATCTACGAGTCGATCGAGAAGTCGAGCATTGGCGGCGCGATCGTCAAATTTCTGCTGTTCATCATTGCAGTCCCCCTGCTCGCTTGGTTCTTCTGGGGGATCTACACCGACGCCGAAGAGGCCCTCGTTCGCGGCTCGGCCCAGCATGCCATCAACTCAACCGACGGCCTCGAAGGTTTTCGAACCGACATCAATGTCGGCTATCGCGGCCGGTCCGTGACGGTGACCGGGCTGCTGCCCGACGCCGAGACCAAGTCTATGCTGCTCAACGCCCTCGCGACCGAGCTTCCAAATACAGATGTCAAGACCCGGATCGCGGTCGTCCCGGCCCGGGTAGAGGTCGTCAGGGAGGTGTTGCAGCCGGCGCCGAAGGTCGACATCGAAGGTGTCGAACGCCGCCTCTATGGCCGATTGACGACGCTCGAAGGCCAATGGATTAAGTCCGACG
>CAZWCL010000183.1:0-7135 GCA_964632265.1 uncultured Hyphomicrobiaceae bacterium
GCGGCCAATTTCGTCTCGCATCGCGACCTCACTGAGTTCTTCAACAGCCTGCTAGCGACCGGCGCCGCCGGATTTTCCGCAACGCTTAGGAGATCGAAGCCATGGACGAAGAGCGCACGCCTATTCTCGTCGGCAGCGGCCAAGTCACGCAACGCGAGGCCGACCCCAAGGCGGCACTGGGTCCAATGGACCTCACGGCTGCAGCAGCCCGCGAGGCGGCAGATGATGCCGGTGCCGGTTCGAAGCTAATCGAGGCGCTCGACACGATTGTGATCCTGCGGTCGTTCTCGGACACGAGCTGGCGTTTCGCAAGTCCGTTCGGCGCGTCGAAGAATCCGCCCAAATCGGTTGCTGACCGCATCGGCGCCAATTGGATCCGGCGTCACGTCTATACCTATCCCGGCGGAAACATGCCGCAATGGTGCACCAACCGCCTATTCGAAAAGATCGTGGCCGGCGAAGTCGGCGCAGCGATGATCGCTGGCGGCGAAGCGCTTGCCACCCAGAAAGCGGCACAGCGCGCGGGCATTGATCTCGACTGGAATGAAGAACCGGGGGGGGAATATGAGCAGTGGGGCGTCGCGACGCGCGGCTGGAATGATGTCGAGGAACGTCATCGCATGGCTGGTGCGATCTTCGCTTATCCGCTGTTTGAGAACAGCATCAGGGGCGCTCGCGGCAACACTGTCGAGGCCCATCTCGCAAGTATGGGTCGCCTTTTTGCGCGCTTCGCCGCCGTCGCCGCCGACAATCCTCTTGCGGACCGCCGCCAGGGTTTTTCCGCCGACGAGATCGCCACTCCAGGGCCCGGCAACCCGTTCATTGGTTTCCCCTATACCAAGCTGATGAATTCGAACGCGTTCATCGATCAATCCGCCGCCATCATTCTGACCTCAGTCGCAAAGGCGCGTGAGCTTGGCATCCCGGAGGACAAGTGGGTCTACCTGCATGGCTGTGCCGACGCCTACGACCATTGGTACATTTCCGACCGGATCAATTTCCATTCGTCGCCCGCGATGCGTACAGTTGGTGCGGAGACGCTCGCTATGGCGGACTGCGGCCTCGATGATATCAGCGCGTTCGACCTCTATAGTTGCTTCCCCTCAGCCGTCGAGATCTGCTGCACCGAGATCGGCCTGGCCGAAGAGGACCCGCGCGGTCTGACCGTGACCGGCGGATTGCCGTATTTCGGTGGCCCGGGCAACAATTACGTCACGCATTCGATCGCCGAGATGATGAATGTTGTGCGCGCCAAGCCCGGCATGCTCGGTATGGTAACGGCCAATGGCAACTACGTCACAAAGCAGTCCGGCGGAATTTATTCGACGCATCCGCCGGAGCGGCGGTTCGCTCCGAAGCCGCCGAAAGCGTATCAGCAGCGTATTGATGCTGATAAGGGCCCCGATGTGCTCGAGACGGTTTCGGGGGCAGGTACGATTGAAACCTACACGGTGATGCACGATCGAACAGGCCCATCGTACGCGATCTTATTTGCCCGCGATGATGCCGGCCGCCGCTTCATCGCCAATACGCCTGACGACCCCGGCCTGCTCGCCGACATGACGGCGCGTGATTATCTGGGCGCCGCTGGCAGGGCCGAGACGAACAATGATGGCGTCACGATTTTCAAGCCGGAATAGTGCAACCCGAGCATGCCTGAAGTTGGCCTGAAGTTGGCCTGAAATAGCCCTGAACCTGAACGACATACGACCTGAAACGAGGAGACATCAAGATGGCGTTCAACGCACGGCCCGAGCGGGTGCGCGAACAGATTTTTCTGACCGGCTGGGGGATGAGCGAAGATCTCGCCGCGACCACGGCTGACGTGATGCTCGAGACCGACCTTATCGGGGTCGATAGTCATGGCATTTCGATGTTGATGACCTATGAGACGAAGCGCAACGAGGGCCGCATTGACTTCAAGGCGCGCCCTGAAGTGGTGCGCGAGAATGTCGTGGCCGCGCTCATGGATGCGGGCGGCAACCTCGGCCATCCTGTCTCGGTCGCTGCGATGGAACTCGCCATCACGAAGGCGAAGGCGACGAGCATCGGTGTGGTTTCGGTACGCAACTCGCATCATTTTGGCGCGGCCGGCTGCTACGCCAAGCGGGCGGCCGAACAAGGTCTGGTCGGGTGGGTGGCGAGTGCGGCGCGCGGCATAACTGTTGTGCCGACCGGCGCGGCCCATCCGGTCCTCGGGACCAACCCGATAGCCTTCGCAGCACCGGCACGACGCAATCGCCCGTTCGTCCTCGATATGGCGACCAGCACCGTCGCCGTTGGCAAGGTCAAGGTCTATGGTTTCAACGACAAGCCAATACCTGAGGGCTGGGTGGCCGACGGCGACGGCCGGCCGATGACCGATGCGAACGCGGCCTACGATCTCTTGTTGAATTCGACGAAAGGCGGGCTGACACCTGTTGGTGGTACGCGCGAGTTGTCATCCCATAAGGGATACGGCCTCGGGATGATGGCGCACATCCTTGGCGGCGTGCTGTCGGGCGGTTCGTTCTCGCCGATCGACAAGCCGAAGGAGGGACCGGCAGATCCGGAAAACATCGGCCACTTTTTCATGGCCATGGACCCCGACTTTTTCCGTGAAGAGGGCGCGTTTGAATCTGATCTCGACGACGTCATCGACTATCTTCACGATGCCGAGCCGACGGACGCCGACCAGCCGGTGCTTGTCGCCGGTGATCCCGAGGCGACGAAGCGCGAAGAACGCCTGCGCGATGGCGTCCCGATCCCCGACGCACTCGATCGCCAGCTTCGCGACGTCTGTAAGAACATCAACGTTGCCTACGTGTTGGCTGCGGGGTGAGGCGAAGAAGTACGCGGGACGCCTTGGACAGATCCCGTCCCCTGCCCCGATGCGAAAAAGCGCCAGGCGTCGCGAGCCACATGATGTCTTCAACAGCCTGCTAGGCCAATCCGGATCTGATGGCGTTGGCGACTTCGTCGAAGGCGTCGAACGTTTGCGGGTTGACCCGCGCCATATTGAGAAAACCATGGATCTGGCCGTCGTAGCACACGTAACGGCAAGGTGTGCCGGCAGCATCGAGCGCATTGGCGTAGGCTTTGCCTTCGTCGCGCAGCGGATCGTAGCCGGCGGTCAGCACGAGGGCCGGCGGCAGACGCGAAAGGTCTCTGGCGTGGACCGGTGCCGCGCGCCAGTCGCTCTGGTCTTCCGGGTTGGCGAGGTAGAGATCCCGGAACCACGCCATGGTCGTCGTCTTGACCGGCGGCTTATCGCCGTTCTCGGCGTAGGAGCGCCGCGTCAGATCAAAGTCGGTGACCGGATAGATAAGCGCTTGGAACGCAATTTTCGGCCCGCCGTTGTCGCGCGCATCGATGGCGGCAACGGCCGCAATGTTGCCGCCGGCGCTGTCGCCGGCCACCGCGAGACGACCCGGATCGACACCGAGTTCGGACGCGTTTTCCGAAACCCAGCGTGTTGCCGCGACCGCATCCTCGATGGCGGCTGGAAAGACATGCTCAGGCGCAAGCCGATAGTCGACGGCAATGAGCGTGGCACCGCTACGGGCGGCAAGTTCGCGGCAGACGGTATCGTGTGAGTCGAGGTCACCGATCACCCATCCGCCGCCGTGGAAATAGACAATCACCGGCTGGGCGCTATCGCGACCTGCCGGCCGGTTGCGATAGAGCCGGAGGGCGATCGCCCCGGCCGGACCAGACATTTCGAGATCGCGCACCTCGTCGATCTCGATCGGGTCTGGCTGCAGCGCCTTGCGGCTGCTGACGTATGCTTCCCGGCACTCGGGTACGCTCATTTCCTCGAACGAAGGCCGTCCGGCCTCCTTGATCAGGTCGAGAACGGCTTGCGCGCCGGGATTGAGCGTCATGGCAGGTGTCCTTATGGTCCGCTTTCGAGCTGTCGCAACATATCGCGACGCCGCGACGGCTGGCAATGACGCGTATGGTTGACAAGCCGGCGCCAAGCGGGGAACTGACACAGATAAACTTGGTTCGACATCATTCAACCGACAGGTGACGGCACATGAGCGGCATTCTCGCCCTACTGGACGATATCGCGGCGATTGCGAAACTGGCTTCGACACAGCTCGACGATATCGCGGCACAGGCGGCGAAAGCGGGCGGCAAGACCGCTGGCGTGATCATCGACGATGCGGCCGTGACGCCGAAGTATGTGACCGGACTGCCGGCGGCGCGAGAGCTACCGATCATCTGGAAAATCGCGCGCGGATCTTTCTTCAACAAGTTTGTGATCTTGCTGCCGGCGCTTCTTGCGCTGCAGGCCTTCGCACCGTGGGTAATCACGCCATTGCTGCTGATCGGCGGCTCGTATTTGTGCTTCGAGGGGGCCGAGAAGATCTGGCATGCCTTGACTAATCATCACGATCCAGGTCCGCAGCGCGCCGAGAAGTTGTCCGCCGCTCACCTGGAGGAAAAGCGGGTCGCTGGCGCCATCAAGACCGACTTCATTCTGTCGGCGGAAATCATGACTATTACGCTGGCCGCGATTGACGTCGACACGTTCTGGATGAAAGCGGTTGTTCTGGCTGTGGTGGCGCTTCTTATTACCGTGATCGTTTATGGCGCCGTCGCGCTGATCGTGAAGATGGACGACTTTGGCCTCAAACTCAGCCAGGTCGGCCGCTTTTCGATCACACGCGCGTTCGGCCGAAATCTGGTCGCTGCAATGCCGACGATCCTGATGGTCATATCGACGATTGGGACCGCCGCGATGCTCTGGGTCGGCGGCAGCATCATGGTGCACGGCCTGAGCGATCTCGGCTGGTCATGGCCTTACGAGACGATCAAGCAGGCTGGGTACCTGGCATCAGGCGGTGGCGCCTTGGGGCTGGTACAATGGGCCGTTGTCGCGCTGATCGATGGTATCATCGGGCTCGCATGGGGACTGATCCTGATCCCTGTGGTCCAGGCGACACTTGCCCGCTGGCAAATACTGTTCCCGGAAAAAGCAGCCGGCGAGACATTGGAGCACGGCGCCCGCGGCGAGATTTGAGCTGAGCGCCTTCACCTTTCGATTGTGATCGGGTGACCGTGACCCGTTGCAGCTGCTCTCGCGGGCGTTCCGAAAATTGAGCTTGCGTTTTAAGAGTAGAAACGACAGCCCGCCCAAGCGGCAAATGAGCAGCGTTTCAAGGGATTTTCAAAGGACCGGCCCATGCCAACCACCGTCATGACCTCGCATCTGTTCGGAGATATGTTTGGGACCGCTGCGATGCGCGGCCTGTTCACCGACGAGGCGATCGTGCAGCGCTATCTCGATGTCGAGGCGGCGTTGGCGCGCGCTCAGGCGCAGGTCGGCATTGTGCCCCGGGAGGCGGCCGACGCGATCACCGCTTCGGCGGCCAACCTTGATCGGATCGATTGGGACCGGCTCAAAGCGCGCACTGAAATCGTCGGCTATCCGATTTTGCCCCTGGTCGAGCAGTTGTCCGGCTGGCCGGACGGGGGCCACGGCCAATGGTCTCACTACGGCGCGACGACCCAGGACATCATGGACACGGCCGACGTGTTGCAATGCCGTGATGCGTTGGCGTTGATATCGGCCGATCTAGACGCGGTTGCCGACGCGCTGGCCAAGCTTGCAAACGCGTATGCCGATACGCCGATGGCCGGCCGCACGCACCTGCAGCACGCGTTGCCGATCACATTCGGCTACAAGGCTGCGACCTGGCTCTCGGCGATTGACCGGCATCGCACGCGGCTCACGGAATTGGATGAGCGGATCGCAGTTTTATCATTTTCAGGAGCGGCTGGCACGCTCGCCTCGCTCGGCGAGGAAAAAGGTCTGGCGACCCAGGCAGCACTCGCCGACGAATTGGACCTCGCGGTGCCCGACATCACCTGGCACACAATCCGCGATAACTTCGCCGAGATGACCGGTTTGCTGGCGCTGATCGCAGCATCTGTGGGCAAGATCGGCTACGACATCATGCTCATGATGCAGTCCGAAACCGGCGAGGTGCTCGAACCGTTCGTCGAAGGCCGCGGCGCATCTTCGACGATGCCGCAAAAGCGCAATCCGATTTCTTCCGAGATGATGCTTGCGGCGGCCAAGATTGTACGCGAGCAGCATGCCGCGATGCTTGATGCAGTGGTCCAGGATCACGAGCGTGCCACTGGCCAGTGGCACGTTGAATGGCAGGCGATCCCGACAGCGTTCATCGTAACGAGTGGTGGTCTAAAGGCGGCCCGGGAAGCGCTGGAAGGGTTGGAAGTGCGGCCCGACGCGATGCGGCGCGTGCTCGACGTGACGGGCGGACTGATCGTCGCCGAAGCGGTCATGATGGGGCTTGCCCCGGCGCTCGGCCGACAGATTGCCCACGACGTCGTCTATGACGCCTGCCGGGAGGCGCTATCGGGCGACATCGCGTTCGTCGAGGCATTGGCGCGACATCCGGACATCGCCAGCCGCATAGAACGCGCCGAGCTGGAACGTCTGGTCGACCCGGCGAATTATTTGGGCGCCGCTCCGGCGATGGCCCGGCGGCTGCTGGCGCGGCGCAAATCATAAGCGCGTTGAGCGCCGCATTCACTTGACCGCTGCTTATCGCTATTGTGCCCCTAACCTGCCATGACGAATGTGCCCGCCCGAAGGGCTGTGCAAAGGAAATCCCATGGACCTCAACTATACGCCTGAAGAAGAAGCCTTCCGTCACGAGGTGCGCGCGTTTCTCAAGGACAAGCTTCCGCCCGCGCTTTCGGCCAAGGTGAAAGCTGGCAAGAGGCTGACAAAGGACGACTATGTCACCTGGCATCAGTTGCTGAATTCGAAGGGCTGGCTCGCAATCAACTGGCCAACGGAATATGGCGGCCCCGGCTGGACACCGGTCCAGAAGCACATCTTCGAGGAAGAGACCGTGGCAGCCGGCACGCCGCGCATTATTGCTTTCGGCCTCAATATGCTGGGCCCGGTGCTGATCAACTTTGGCACCGACGAGCAGAAGAAGCATTATCTGCCGCGCATTTTGAACGATGAAGACTGGTGGGCCCAAGGCTATTCGGAGCCTGGTGCCGGTTCCGACCTCGCCTCGCTTCAAACACGTGCCGTACGACAGGGCGACCACTATGTGGTCAATGGCCAGAAAACTTGGACGACGCTCGGTCAGCACGGCAACATGAT
>CAZWCL010000184.1:0-7131 GCA_964632265.1 uncultured Hyphomicrobiaceae bacterium
GACCGCGAGCGCGACAATGCCGGAATGGAGGCGGCTGCGCGCCGGCTCGATATTCCGGTGATGCTTGTCAGGGGCGGCAGCAGCGATGTCCTCACCCAGGAAGGCATCGATGCCTTCAAGGAACTCGTGCCCCATGCGGAAGTCGTCGACATTAAAGGCGCCGGACACATGGTGGCGGGTGACAAAAACGACGCCTTCACGGCCGCCATCGTCGAGTTCGCGGCCGGCTTTAGCCACTAAGTAGAGGCACAAGATTCAGTCTGTGCTGCTCCTTCCCGTATGGCACTGGCGAACTTCGGCAGCTTGGCCTATGTCTGGAGACCTGAGAGCAAAGGCCGCTCCGACGTCGTGTCGACGGCCGTGACGCCTGTTAAGCAAAAAAGAGTCACCCGACATGAACGACCGCGCGGAAAACGAGAATGCCACGGCTGAGAGCGGCTCCGAGGCGCCAGCTCATTTCGTCCGCGACGTCATCCGCGGTGATCTTGCGAGCGGCCGCGTCGATCAGGTTGTCACGCGCTTTCCGCCCGAACCGAACGGCTATCTCCATATCGGCCACGCCAAGTCGATCGCGCTCAACTTCGGCATGGCGGCGGAGTTCGGTGGGCGTTGCAATCTTCGGATGGACGACACCAACCCCATCAAGGAAGAGCACGAATATATCAACGCCATCCAGGAAGACCTGCGCTGGCTGGGTTTTGAATGGTCAGGCGAAACGCGCTTTGCATCGGATTATTTCGAGCAACTCTACATGTGGGCGGTCCATCTCATCGAGAACGGCAAGGCCTATGTAGACGATCTGACCGGTGAGGAAATCCGCGCGTACCGTGGCACGCTCAAAGAGCCGGGGCGCAACAGCCCGCACCGTGACCGCCCGGTGGCGGAGAACCTCGATCTCTTCAAGCGCATGCGCGATGGCGAATTCAAGACGGGTGAAAAGACCTTGCGCGCGAAAATCGACATGGCGTCGGGCAACATCAACATGCGGGACCCCGTCCTTTACCGCGTGCTCCATGCCACGCATCCGCGCACAGGAGACACATGGTGCATCTACCCGACCTACGATTATGCGCATGGCCAGTCCGACGCCATCGAAGGGATCACGCATTCGCTATGCACACTGGAATTCGCCGATCACCGCCCGCTTTATGATTGGCTGATCGAGAACCTGCCGACGTCGGCACGGCCGAAGCAGACCGAGTTTGCACGGCTCAACCTCACGCATACGGTGCTCTCGAAACGCAAGCTGATGCAGCTTGTCAACGAAGGTATCGTCGAGGGCTGGGACGATCCCCGGATGCCGACACTCAGTGGCCTGCGCCGCCGTGGCATCCCGCCTGCTGCGTTGCTCGAATTTGCCAAGCGTATCGGCGTCGCACGGGCCGATAGTACGGTCGAGTACGAATACCTGGAGTTTTGCACGCGCGAACTACTCAACAGGATCGCGGCCCGACGCATGGCTGTTCTCGATCCATTGAAGGTTGTCATCGAGAACTATCCGGAGGGTGATGGCGAACTGCTCGAGGCCATCAACAACCCGGAAGACGAAGCGGCGGGTTCACGGCCGGTGCCGTTCGCACGCGAAATTTTCATCGAGCGCGACGACTTCATGGAAGATCCGCCGAAGAAATTCTTCCGGCTCGGGCCGGGCCGCGAGGTGCGGTTGCGCTATGCGTACTTCATCACGTGCACCGACGTCGTCAAAGACGAGGCTGGCAACATCGTGGAGTTGCGTTGCACATATGATCCGGCCAGCCGCGGTGGCAATTCGCCGGATGGGCGCAAGGTGCGCGGCACCATGCATTGGGTCTCGGCCAGGGATGCGATCGACGCGGAAGTGCGCCGCTTCGAGCACCTGTTTCTCGATGAGAACCCGGCGGCGTCCGACGACGTACGCGCTGCCATCAACCCGCACTCGAAACGCGTCGTCAAAGCCCTTGCCGAACCGGCGCTCGCCAACGACCCCGTCGGCACCCAAGTCCAATTCGAACGGATCGGTTATTTCTCGGTCGATCCCGAGACGGCACCCGGTGCGCCCGTGTTCAACGAGATCGTCGGCCTCAAGGATACCTGGAAGAAGATGCAGAAGAGCGGACGGTAAACCCGTTCATTCTCACCGCTGATTAAGCGTTCCCCTCTTGCTCTCGCAGGGTTGGTGTCGGAAACTCCCGAACACGAACCGCAACCCTTCGAGGACGCCCCCAATGAGTGACTATGATCTGGTAATCCGTGGTGGCACGCTGGCCACGGCAACGGATACGATGCAGGCGGACCTGGCCGTCAAGGATGACGTTATCGCTGCGATCGGGCGCGGGCTCGGCCCCGGGGCGCGTGAAATCGATGCGAGCGGTCGTCATGTTCTGCCCGGCGGCGTCGATACCCACGCTCATATCGAGCAGGTCGCCTCGAACGGCCAGTTGAACGCCGATACCTTCGAGAGCGCCACACGTTCGGCGGCGTTCGGCGGGACAACCAGCGTCATCTGCTTTGCCTGCCAGCACCGCGGCGACAGCCTCAAGACCGTCTACGACGACTATGAAGCGCGCGCCAGACGCGGTGCCATGATCGATTACAGCTTCCACCTTTTATTGACCGATCCAACACCGACCGTGCTCAATGAGGAACTGCCGCCGCTCGTGAAAAAGGGAAACGCCTCGATCAAAGTATTCATGACATACGACCTCATGAATGTCGGTGATGAAGCCCTCCTGAACGTTCTGCTCAAGGCTCGTGAGGTCAAGGCGCTGGTCGCTGTTCACGCTGAAAACAACGGCATGATTTCCTGGCTTGCAAACCGGCTGATGGATCGCGGCTACACGGATGCGCGCTTTCATGCCGTGTCGCACCCGCGCGCGTCGGAGCCCGAGGCGATCAACCGCCTCATCGCCTTTTCCGAACTGATCGACCAGCCGGTGATCGTCTATCACGTCGCAACGGCCGAGGGCGCGGCAGTGATCCGCGAGGCGCGCGGGCGCGGCGTGAAAGTGTTCGGTGAGACATGCACGCAATACCTCTTCCTGACCAAACAGGACCTCGTGCAAGATCCAGGCGAGGGGGCGAAGTGGGTATGTTCTCCGCCGCTCAGAGAGACGTCCGACCAGGAAGCGCTCTGGCAGGCGCTCGATCTCGGCGACCTGCAGATGGTGACCTCAGATCATGCACCGTACACGCTTGACGAGAAAGGCAAGTACGCGCACGGCCAGAACCCGCCGTTCAAGAAGACGGCGAACGGCATGCCGGGCCTCGAGGTTCGCCTTCCGATGCTCTACAATGCGATGGTCTCGGAAGGGCGTTTCGGTATCAATGCGTTCGTCAAGTGGACGGCAACGGAGCCGGCACGCATCTACGGCCTCGGCGAGCGCAAAGGCTCGCTCGGTATTGGCATGGATGCCGATATCGCGATCTGGGACCCTGAGGCGCGTGTCACGCTCGCTGACGGGGTGACCCATGACAACACCGGCTACACGGGTTTCGCCGGCCGCGAGGTCAAAGGCTGGCCGGTCACGGTTGTCCGGCGCGGAGAGGTCATCGTCGAGAACGGTGAATGCTCGGCCGAACCTGGGTCGGGCCAGTTTCTGGCGCGCGACGGTGGTTGGGCTGCGGAACCTTCGGGGCGCCTTTCGCCCGAGTTCGACCCGGAACGAAACTTTGGTGCCGAACTTTATTAGACCGCGGGGTCTGGCTGGCCATTTGGGTCAAGTTCCATCGGGAAAGTGAGCCGCAGAAGAAGAGCGATAAACCTATGACAGCCGATGCCGATATGCCGCCCCGCCAGCTCACCGATAAGGGGGAAATGCGCCGCATCGGCGTCGAGTTGGAGTGTGCCGCTATTTCCGCGCATGACGGGGCGCGGCTTGTGCAGTCGCTGTTCGGCGGCAATCTCCGGCAGGAAGATCCACACCGCTTTCACGTCGAGGAGACCGAATTCGGTCGCTTCACCTGCGAACTCGACACCCAGTATGCACATGGCGACTATGATGAACCGATGACCGCCGAACCCGATGCGCTGTCCGAGATGTTGCAGGAGTTTCGCGATGGCATGCGACGGGTCTACGGCAACATCAGTTCTTTCGTGGTTCCCTCGGAGATCGTCTGCCCGCCCATCGGCATCGACAAGCTCGACCGCATCGAAACATTGGTAATGGAGCTCAACCGGGCAGGGGCGCAAGGCACCGGCACGAGCCCTTTCTACGCATTCGGTGCCCAGCTCAACCCGGAGATTGCGACACGTGATGCGCGTTGGCTTGCGGCAATGATCAAGTCGTACCTCCTGATCTCGGAGTGGCTGCGTGCGATCATGGAGATCGACACAACGCGGCGGCTGACGCAGTTTGCAGCGCCGTTCCCGCCCTCCTACGTCTCACGTGTCGTCGCACCGGATTACTGGCCCGATGAAAAGGCGCTGATCGGCGATTACCTCTGGGCCAATCCAACGCGCAACCGCGAGCTCGACATGCTACCGCTGTTTACGATGATGGACGCGCCAGCCGTGAAGTCCGCAGTCCACGATCACCGTATCAAGGCGCGCCCCACCTTCCATTACCGCCTGCCGGATTCCCGATTTGGCGAGGCCGGTTGGGGTTTGCTGCTCGAGTGGCGCCGTTGGTTGGTGATCGAACGTCTCGCAGAGCATCCCGACATCCTCGACCAGATGGGCGAAGCCTACCTTGAAAACCGCAGTCGGCTCTTGCCCAAGAATTGGGCGCTCAAGGTCAGCGAATGGCTCATTCTCACGCGCGGTTTGTGACAGGCCCGGACAACCGATCCTCAGCGAGGACATCAAATCATCCTGACGATCGCGCAACGCGGCCGCCGCTCTGGCGGGCGGGCGGGCCGCCCACTATGGTCGCCACGGAAGATCGCACCACAAGCTGCGGAGACCGACACCATGCTGATCAATCTCGACGGACGCAAAATCTATTACGACCTCACCGGCGCTGAGACAGGCCCACTGGTCTGCTTTACACACTCGCTATCATCCGACGGCGGTATGTGGTCCGAGCAGATGGTCCCGCTGATCGAGGCGGGTTATCGTGTGCTGCGGCTCGACATGCGCGGGCACGGCGGCAGCGATCCGGTCGATGGCGACTACACCATGGATGCGCTCGCCGACGACGTCGCAGCCGCTCTCGATGCGCTCGGCCTCGATAAGGTCCAGTTCATCGGTCTTTCGATCGGCGGCATGATCGGTCAGGCGTTTGCACTGAAGTATCCCGACCGCCTGATATCGGCCATGCTGTGCGATACGCTGCCGGCGACTCCGGACAACGCCGCCGCCGCGTGGGAGCCGCGCCTCGACACGGTGCGCAAGAACAATTCCGTCGTCCCGCTCGCAGACCCGACCATGGAGCGCTGGTTCACGGATGCATTCAAACCGCAGAAACCCGCACGCTGGAAAGAGATCCGCGAGACCATCGCGGCGACGACTCCGGAAGGCTATCTCGGGTGCGGTGCGGCGATCCTTAACTTCGACTTCCGTGACCGGTTGAGCGACATCAAGGCGCCTGTCCTTGTCGTGTGTGGTGACCAGGACGAGGGCACGCCGCCGGCCGGCAACAAGCTGATCGCAGAAAAAGTCGCCAACGGGCGTTACGAAGAAATCTCCAACGCCCGCCATTTCCCGAACGTCGAACATCCCGACGTCTTCAACAAGCTCATGATGCCGTGGCTTGGGCAGCACCGCTGAGGTACATCACATCGCGAGAAACCCGCCATCCACAGGCAGTTCTACGCCAGTGATATAGGATGCGGCGTCGCTCGCGAGAAACAAGTTGGCCTTCGCCACTTCGTCGATGTCGCCGATCCGGCCCATCGGTACACCCTGCAGCATCTTATCGCGGATCTCCGGATCCGCGGTGAGCTTGGACGTGGTCATTGCCGGCATCAGACCGGGATGCACCGAGTTGACACGGATGCCGTCACGCGCGTACTGCACGGCGGCCGCCTTCGTCATCATGCGGACCGCCCCCTTCGAGGCATTGTAGCCCATATGCACGAATGTCTGCCCGACAACGCCCGAAATCGACGAGATATTGACGATCGCGCCGCTCTTTCGGTCTTGCATGTGCGGAATAATGGTGCGCATTCCAAGAAAGGTGCCCGTCGCGTTGACCGTCATCTGGCCATCCCAGACGTCGCGGCTCAGCAGGTCGGGGTCAGAGCCGCTGACGCCGGCGTTGTTGACCAGGATGTCGATCGCGCCCCACTCATCGAGTGTCGCCTGTGCGATACGCTGCCAATCCTCCTCGCTTGAAATGTCGTGCGCCTGAAACTTCGCGGCGCCGTTGGCGGCAACGATCGCATCGGCGACGGCTTCGCCGTCTGCCACGGTGCGATCGGTGACGACGACCTTGGCGCCTTCCCTGGCGAACAGGCGGGCCGTAGCCGCGCCCATGCCGGCCGCCGCGCCTGTGATAATGGCAACCTTACCTTCGAGTTGCATACCCTTCCTCCTCGGTCGTGTTGTAATTCTTTTGACGGGTGCTGGATCAATCGATGTGGCGGCGCGACTCGCTGCGTGCCTTGAGTTCGCCGCTCTGCTTGGCGATGAACTTCGCGAGCCGCTGCGGGGGAAATCCCATGCCGTGCAGCCCGACGGCGGCGTTGGCGATCTCGGCATAGTCTGCGATCAGGCCGTTCTCCATCCGGCAGATGGCAACGCCCTCGAACATTGTGCGTGATGGCTGATCGTCCGCCGTTTGTGCCTGCTTCGGGCGATAGCTGAAGACGTAGCGCGCGTAGCCGCGTGCGCCCTGCTCGACCGCGTCGTGAATGTCCCACCGGAAATCGTCTGCGTCGCGATAAAAGTATTCGTTGATCATGCGTGCAATGTCAGCGCCCTTGAAATCACCATAGAAGACGTCGTGGTAGATGCCGTCCGTGGTGAAGCAGGCCGCCACAGCTTCGCCGTCTCCGCGCTCCACGGCGTTCACCATTTCCCTAATTCGCTTCTCGAAGGTCATCACCTTGCACCTCCCAGCCTGCTGATGGATCGCGCCAGTGTGGTTGTGGTCAAGGTCTGCGGCAAGCTAATTTGATCGGAAATCACATTTCGGCGGGCTCGCTTCAGCCCGCGCAAAGCAGGAGAACGACCATGACCTATGCGCCATTTGATCTGACGGGCAAGGTGGC
>CAZWCL010000185.1:0-7130 GCA_964632265.1 uncultured Hyphomicrobiaceae bacterium
CTTGGACTTTGACTTGCCGGTGTTACCAGCGTGGTCCTTGGCGACCAGCGTCAGCTTTACCGGTAGACCGGCCCAGGGATGCGCGCCGATATCGTGGAAGCTCCATGTCTCCGGCTTTTTGGCACGCTTCGGCGGGATGCGTAAGGTAATGCGTGGCGGGCGGGTCAGCGGCGGACGCGGACCTTTCAGCACGTCGGTGCGGGCCCAGCTGGTCTTCGGGTCGCCGGGATCGAGCGGCATACGCTCCAAGACCGCTTCTGCAGACGCGATGCCGTAGTCGTCTTCCATCGAATAGTGCAGCTTCATTGCGCCGCGGCGGGTCTTTTCAAGCTCCTTGGTGAAGGCGATGGAGGGCGCGTAATCAGGAATAACGTTGAAGGCCCAGGCGGCAATCTGCGTCTCACCGCTTTTTAGTTTCGCATGGGTGACGCGGGGATCGAGCTTGGCGCGCGCTTCCTGGATCGTCCCATCTCCGCCTTCGGGTTTGTTGCCGTCGATCGTTTGCAGAAGGTTCTCGTTTTGATCCGTGAGTTCGAGGCTGAAGTCGGCGCTTTCTGCGCCGCCAATGCGAACGATGATGGTGCTTTGGTCAGGGGTCTCAACGGGCGCTGCCCGCGTGCCGGCGATCGACTCGCCACTTCGCGACGCGTTCGCTGGGTTGGAGGCATTGCCGTCCGATTGACCGGAATTCTGGCGGCCGTCGGCCAGCAGAATGGGTGGACGCGCGGTGTACTGCGGTGGTGTCACCCAGGCGTCGAGGCGCGCCCCTGCGGCGGGCGAAAGAGACTGGAAGCGGAAGGCCGACTGCAACCGATCCCATGCGCCATCACCGACGAGGGCCAGCGTCAGTGCGACGGCGCCGATGCCGACGACACGGAGGGCCCATGGATCGCGCTTCGGCATGTCGGCGTGTGGGACGGCAACTTTCAGCGAGTCCAGCCGCTCTTGCAGGCGCTGGCGATGCGCGCGCCAGATTGCGGCCGTGTCGCTGTCTTCCGGCACGCCTGAAAGGGTATCTTCGTAGGCACTCGCCGGTCGGTGGGGTACGCCCGAGTGGTGCTCCAGATAGCGGATGCCTTCGTCCTCGGACGGAATAGGGGCGCGGAGCGTGTAGAGGAGCGCTGCAAGGAAAAGGAGCGCGAAGACAGCCAGACCGGCGAGGTGAACGGCTTCCGGAATAAGTGGCCAGATACCGAGCAGTGACACGAACAGGAAAAGAGCGGCGACCCCAATCGGCGCCCAAGCGCGTGGCCAGACACGTTCGAACCAAACCGCCCAGCGACTGCGGCTGACCTTTGCGCGGAAGCGGGTGAGGGAGCCTCCACCGGCAGACGGGTTGGCGCTGCGCCAGCGTGAGGCTTGTGGCGCGCGTCTCTTGTCATTCGATCGTGGGGTGTCAGACATGGCTGTCCATCTCATCGGGCCTACTGAATAGGGCGCGCTCCTGGCGCTTCGATCCGCCGGGATGCCGACTACGGCCGGACGTCCCAGCCGTGGAGGCTTGACCGGCTGCCCTCCCTTGGAGGTCTTAACCGTTTCACACGTCTCTGCGGTCCGTAAAGGCCAAACGTCACGACGACGGCGTTGGTTCATTTATTTGAGACAAGCTTACACAGGCAAACGCGGCGGTACAGCGGCGAATGGCGATAACGTCGCGGGATAAGCGGCCGACGTTTCTGCCCGGCCTTGGCGAACCGTCGAAGTTTGGTCCCAACCTTTTGAGTTGCCTAGTTTCTTTGCTTTTCTCGGCCGTCGAGGCTGCATGCCCGAGGCGGGCGCGGCGGCTACACGATTTGGTGAGCGTTCAGGCCAGCCAGTCCGGGATTTTGTCAAGCGCAATGAGTTCTTCGTACGTCGGGCGGGGGCGGATGACCGCGAATTCTGGACCGTTGACCAGAACTTCGGGCACCAAAAGCCGGGAATTGTATGTCGAGGCCATAACCGCACCGTAGGCGCCGGCCGACATGAAGGCGATCAATTCGCCGTCGCCGAGGGCCGGCAACAACTTGCCTTTCGCAAGATAGTCGCCGGATTCGCAGACCGGGCCCACCAGGTCCTGTTCGAAGCGTTCAGCGTCCTTGGCGGGTTCGTTGACCGGCCAAACATCGTGGTAGGCATCATACAGCGTCGGGCGGATCAGATCGTTCATCGCACCGTCGATGATGGCGAAATGTTTCGTGGCCGTCGGCTTATTGTAGATCACGCGAGCGACCAGGATACCGGCATTGGCTGCGATCATGCGGCCGGGTTCCATCACGAACTTCAAGTCGAGGTCGCCAAGGCTGCCGCGCACCGCGGCTGCGTATTCGTCAGGATGCGGTGGGATGTCATTGCTGCCGCGATAGGGCACGCCCAGGCCGCCGCCGATGTCGAGATGGGTAATCGCGTGGCCGCGGCCGCGTAGTTCGTCGTGGAACTCGCGCATGCGCCTGAATGCCTGGCGGAAGGGGTCCAGCTCGGTGATCTGGCTTCCGATGTGGATATGGATGCCGGTCACGTCGATGCCGGGCAAGGTGGCGGCTTCGTCGTAAAGGGCGAGTGCTTCGCTGTAGGGGACGCCGAATTTGTTTTCGGATTTGCCGGTCGAGATCTTGGCGTGCGTCTTGGCATCGACGTCGGGATTGACACGAATAGCGACGCGCGCTGCCGTATCCATGCCGGCTGCAACGGTGCTCAGGGCCCTCAGTTCGGCGGCGCTTTCGACGTTGAAGCCCAGGATATCCTCGGCAATGGCGTAGGTCATCTCGTCGCGGGTCTTGCCGACGCCGGCAAAGATGATGCGATCTGCGGCGACGCCTGCTGCGCGTGCGCGGCGTAATTCACCTTCCGAGACAACATCCATTCCGCATCCGAGGGCGGCCATGGTCTTGAGGACGGCCTGGTTCGAGTTCGCCTTCACGGCGTAGCAAATCAGATGATCGGTGCCGTCGAACGCTTCGGCCAGCACCTGGACGTGACGCGTCAGGGTGGCCGTTGAATAGCAGTAGAACGGTGTGCCGACATGGCGGGCGATGTCGGAGATTGCGACGTCTTCGGCGTGGAGGGTGCCGTCGCGGTAAGTGAAGTGGTGCATGGAAGTGTGCGGGGTTGGTGTGGCGGCGGTTGGATGATCTAGACGCGTAGCAGAAAACCGAGTGCGGCGCACGATTTGTAGGGTGCAACGCGTTGCACCTTTGATGCCGGCCTGCGCGACGCGGAACATCCGTTATCCGCGGACGCTTGCAAATTTTGCGCGGTTTACAGCCAATCTAACGTTTTCGGCTGCTGCAAGGCACAATCAGCGCAATGCATTGCGCCCTACGATCCGCGCCCTAACGCAATAAACCATCCAGCGGAAATGGCTTATGAGGCTTCGGCGCTGCGCCGGCCGGTTTGCCCTGGCCCGATTCGGCCTGCGCGGTTTGAGCCTGTTCGGCCTTGGCCTCGGGTGGGACCTCGAGTGAGCCCCGGACACCACAACCAACAAGAAGGGCGCACGATGCAGCCGCAATGGCAACGCGGAGCAATCCAGATTTGGTGACGTACATCATGTGCAACGGTCCGGTCTTAACTGAACGGTCTCGCCGGATCTTTCTCGGCAGACCTGGTTCGTTCGGTCCTGGCTTTGGATTTCGTGTCTGCTGTCCGAGGACAGCCGCGTGTTGTTCGCCGCGGCGGGATGCGGCTTGGGGCCCACCCCTAACCCGCCGCCGCTTCTTTCTCCAGCCGCCTGATCCATTGACGCGCCATTTTGCGAACATTCTGTGGCGCGGTTCCCCCATAGCTGGTTCGGCTGGCGACCGATTTTGCCACGCTCAGTACGGAAAACACCGCATCCGTGATGCGCGGTTCGATTTTCTGAATCGCGGCCAGCGGGAGGTCTTCAAGGTCGCAGCCCCGGTCCTCGGCGACTGACACGATGGAGCCGGTCACGTGATGGGCATCCCGGAACGGAAGTCCGAGTTCGCGGACAAGCCAATCGGCAAGGTCGGTGGCGGTCGAGTAGCCAGCGCCGGCAGCCGCGGTCATGCGTTCAGGGACCGGGGCAAGGTCCTCAACCATACCGGACATCGCCGCAAGCGCCGTGGCAAAAGCATCGAGCGCGTCGAACGTGACTTCCTTGTCTTCCTGCATGTCCTTCGAGTAGGCGAGCGGCAATCCCTTCATGACCATCAACAGGCTTTGGAAAGCGCCGGCCACGCGGCCAACGCGGGCGCGCACCAGTTCGGCGGCGTCGGGGTTGCGCTTCTGCGGCATGATGGAGGAGCCGGTCGTCCAGGCATCGGAGAGTTCAATAAAGCCGAATTGCGGTGTGCTCCAGATGACGATTTCCTCGGCGAAGCGAGAAAGATGCATGGCGCATAGGCTGGCGGCAGCGAGCGTTTCGAGGACGAAATCCCGGTCCGATACGCTGTCCAGCGAATTCGCGGTCGGCCGGTCGAAGCCGAGGTCGCGGGCGGTGGCCTTGCGGTCGATCGGAAAGGATGTTCCGGCGAGCGCGGCGGCGCCTAGAGGACATTCGTTGAGCCGGCGGCGGGCGTCGGAGAAGCGGCTGCGATCGCGCGCCAGCATCTCGACGTAGGCCAGCAGATGATGTCCGAACGTGACCGGCTGAGCAGGTTGCAAGTGCGTGAAGCCTGGCATGACCACGCCGGCATGTTGCTCGGCCTTCGAGGCGAGGTGGCTTTGCAGATTGGCAAGTGTTGCATCCAGGCGATCGATGAAGTCGCGAATGTAGAGGCGGAAATCGGTCGCGACCTGATCGTTACGTGAGCGGGCTGTGTGAAGGCGGGCGGCGGGATCGCCGATCGCGTCGCGCAAGCTGGCTTCGATGTTCATGTGTACATCTTCGAGGGCTGGCTGCCACTCGAACCGGCCGGCCGCGATATCCTTCTCGATCGCCCCAAGGCCATTTTCGATCGCTTTGACGTCTGCCCTGGAGATGATGTCGGCTTCAGCCAGCATACGTGCGTGGGCGATCGATCCGCGAATATCCTGTGGTGCCAGGCGCTTGTCATAGGCGACGGAGGCGTTGATCTCCTCCATGATCTGGGACGGAGACGATGTGAAGCGGCCGCCCCACATTTTGTTGGCACTATCTTTCGGCATAAGTTGTGATCCATCTGCGCGGCGAGGATATTCGCCGGCTCAATTATCCTTAGCGGGTACCGGGCGAACAAGACAATGAACGGTGATGCGAAGTCAGGGGTTTCGAAATCGGGAGTTTTCAAGATGCTGGCTGTCGCCGGCATCTGTGCTGCCGCCGGGTTTGGCGCGGTATACGCGATCGTCGGCGGCGGTGACAACCGAATGAGCGGTGTTCCTGCCGCGCCGTCAATAGCCGCTGCGCCGAGCGAGACGGAATCGGAGACGGGGCAAGCGGCCGGTCTGGCAAATGAAGCCAAACAGGCTGGTGCGACGCAATCCACTGCAGCACGCACTGGCGAAGCCGCCGCCGAGAGCGCCGGTGAACCGCGTCCTGGTGTGGCCTTGCGCGGGCGCGATGGCCGACCGCTCAACCGCGGCAAGATGACGACCTTTGTTTTCAAGAAACAGCCGGCGGCACCCTCCAAGGATCCGGAATTCGAGGGCCCGCAGGGCAAGACGATGACGCTTGCCGACCTGAAAGGCAAAGTGATCCTGCTCAATCTGTGGGCGACGTGGTGCGGACCGTGCCGCAAGGAAATGCCGCATCTCGATGAACTGCAGGCCGAGCTTGGCAGTGATCAGTTCGAAGTAGTGGCGCTCAGTATCGACCGGGGCAGCGCTGAAAAGCCGAAGCGATTTCTCGAAGAGGTCGGTGCGAAGTCCCTGAAATTCTATCATGACCCGGAAGCGAAGGCCGGTTTCGCTTTGATGGCAATCGGAATGCCGACGACAATCCTGCTCGACCGTCAAGGCCGTGAGATCGGCCGCCTTGTCGGGCCGGCCGAGTGGCACTCCGAAGATGCCAAGATGCTCGTCAGGGCGGCGATAGCTGCCGGTTGACGACCGCTGCCGAGCGTGGCGCCCCGATCACTGGTCGGGCTGACCTGATCGGGTTTCATACGTTGCCCCGTGGCTGCAGTCGCTCGTTGCCGATTGGTGTGAATTGACACGTTCGAGCCGCCGCGCCACAAAGCAGCGCATAACATTTGTGACACAATGAGAGCGCCGCCATGTCAAATCAAGAACTCGAAACGACCATTGAGAGAGCCTGGGATGGGCGTGACGAGATCTCGGCGGCCACGACAGGTGACATTCGTGACGCCGTTGAAGGGGCGCTGAACCTGCTCGACAGCGGCAAGGCCCGTGTGGCCGAAAAGCAAAGCGGTGAGTGGGTCGTCAATCAATGGCTCAAAAAAGCGGTTCTGCTTTCTTTCCGCCTCAATAACATGGAGCCGATCGCTGGCGGTCCCGGTAACTCGGCATGGTGGGACAAGGTGCCATCGAAGTTCGATGGATGGGGGGCATCTGAATTCGCAGACGCCGGTTTCCGCGCAGTACCCAACTGCGTTGTTCGCCGCTCGGCCTATATCGCACCCGGCGTTGTCCTGATGCCCTCCTTCGTAAATCTTGGAGCCTACGTCGATAGCGGCACGATGATTGATACGTGGGCGACCGTCGGGTCGTGCGCCCAGATCGGTAAGGACTGCCATATCTCAGGCGGTGCCGGCATTGGAGGCGTTCTCGAACCGCTTCAGGCCAATCCGGTGATAATCGAGGACAACTGTTTCATCGGCGCGCGCTCGGAAGTTGCGGAGGGTGTCATCGTCGGTGAAGGCGCCGTACTTTCCATGGGCGTGTTCGTTGGCGCCTCGACCAAGGTCGTCGACCGGCAGACCGGAGAAATCCACGTCGGGAAGGTGCCGCCGTTCGCGGTGGTTGTACCGGGCACGATGCCGTCGTCGAATTTACCGGGCGAAAATTTTGGGCCGAGTCTCTATTGCGCGGTGATCGTCAAGACGGTCGATGCACAGACGCGATCGAAAACAAGCATCAACGAGTTGCTGCGCGACTAGCTCGACAGGCTTGGTGGCGTTCTTTCGTTCACGGCGCATACGGCCAGGCGGCGCGGGTACGTGCACGCGCGGGCGGGGGAACTCTGACCCCGGCGGCGATCGCGAGGCCTCGCGCGGTCACGAGCGGCCTATCGGTTTGGATCACGGTTG
>CAZWCL010000186.1:0-7107 GCA_964632265.1 uncultured Hyphomicrobiaceae bacterium
GAACATGGGCGTTCTACAAAGCGTTTGCCACGCCTCGGCCCGGACTATTGCGATGATCTTCTTCATCATCGTCAGCGCCACCTGCTTCGCCTATGTCTACCGTTCGCTCGGCGGCGACGACATCGTTGAGCACCTCATTCACAGTGCGGGCCTCGATAGCTGGGGCTTCCTGTTCCTGCTGATGGGGATCGCCTTCATCCTCGGCTTCTTCCTCGACTGGATCGAGATCACGCTGATCGTGCTGCCTGTCTTCGCACCGATGGTTGCCGGCCTTGATTTCGGCGAGCATATTCCGCGCGAGGATGTCGTGATCTGGTTCACGGTGTTGATGGCGATAAATCTTCAGACGTCATTCCTGACACCGCCGTTTGGGTTCGCATTATTCTATCTCAAGGGCATCGCGCCGAAGGAGATTAGAATTCAGAGCGTTTACTTCGGCATCATTCCCTTTGTGATCCTCCAACTCGTCGCTCTGATCCTGGTAGTCAATTATCCGCAGCTCGCCATGTGGCTCGTGCATCTCGACTAAGCGTTCGGCGAAAGGGCCGGCAATCCGGCCCTCAACAGATAAGGAGTAAACGATTGATGGCCGAAAATTACGCCGATGACGCTGAACTGCGTCCTTATACGGAGGCGGATAAACCGACGATGCTGCGCATTGCCGACAAGCTGCGTGCGTTCGTCGACTGGATGGGCCGTGGTGCCTCGTGGCTGATCTTGCCGCTGGTGATAATCACCTGCTTCGACGTTATTATCCGCAAGACACAGCTGCGCGGAGAAAATGACGAGCTGATATTCGGTATCCAGTACTGGCTTGTGAACAATATCAGTCCGTATTTCGGCTCAACCATGCTGCAGGAGCTGGAGTGGCACTTCCATACCGGCCTGTTTGCTCTGGTGCTCGCTTATGGCTACGTCTGGAACACGCATGTGCGTGTCGACCTGGTCCGAGAAACCTTGAGCTTCCGCCGCAAGGCCTGGATTGAGTTTCTCGGCATCACGGTGTTCCTGATCCCGTTCATTAGCGTTGCGATCTACTTCGCGGCCGACTATGCCTGGACGTCGTTTTTGAACAATGAGATTTCGGCGTCGACCGTCGGTTTGTCTCATCGTTGGATCATCAAGACAGTTCTTGTGGTCGGCTTGGTCCTCGTGCTCCTGGCCGGCCTGGCGGTCTGGATGCAGGTGCTGATCGCCCTCATGGATGATCCGAACCGGCGTCATGACTTGATGACACTGGAATGGCCAGAGGAAGAAGGCACGATGATCGAGGGTAAGAAACGCATCGAGATCGATGACGACGAGCCGGCGATCCCGACGCCTGAAAGCGTCAAGAACAAGTAGCCCGGCGCACAGATTGTGTCGGACGGATTGCGGGACGGGCGGCCAGGGGCGGCCCGTTTTGCGTATCGGCAGTTTAACCCGTCAGCCCCGTCCGTGGCCGTGCAGGGTCGCCGCAGCCAGCGCGGCAATGCTATAAGTAGTACGTCGCGCCCGGGATATAGTCAGGAGATACGCCGTGGCACTGGATTGGGAAGGGATGTTCAAGCGCTACGTCTTCGATGAAGCGCGCATCCCGCACTTCGTGCCGGTGACAAAGTTGACACGTACCCAGGCGCATTACGAAATCCTGTACTACGCCATTTTGACCGTCCCGGTCGCCGCGCTCGGCGGGATTGCCGCGCTCTCAGGACGCCTGCCCCATGGCGATGCGCCTCTGGTGGCTTTCTATGCCCTCGCCGTCGCCTGGGCCACCGCCCTCTTCGCCGTGAACAAGAATCAGATCGCCGGCTCCCTCGCGGCGACCTTTCCGATCGCCATGCTCGTTTACTTTGCGGTTTTCGGCTTCCCGGAAACTCTCAAGGGCTTCGATCGATGGATCGTGACCGCAGTTGTCGTCCTTTGGGCCGCCTATTGCTGGCGAATTGTTCGCATCGCGGCTGCATTCCCGACGATGATCGATCCGCCCGATGGACCCAAGCCACAACCGCGGCGGCGCCGGCACGACTACGTCTCCAAGAACGAGAAGGCTCCCGACAAAACGAATGAATGATCGTGAGGCGGCGAGAGTTTGGATTTTGGCGCATTGACACTGGTAGGAAGGAGCGAGCGGCATGGATGAAAGCGTTCTCGACGACCCCCGTCTGAAGCGCCTTGCCACCCGCGCGGTGCAAATCTACCCTTGGCATCGCCTCGTCTTCATCACGCTCAATGGATTGATTACGGCGATTAATATCTGGACGGGACCGCCCTGGTGGGGGCTCTGGCCATTGGTGATAACCGGCGGCGTCTTCATTGTGCACTTCCTCATCTACCGTGCAGTGACGATTGACGAGCAGTGGGTCGATGAGCGCGCCGTTGATGTTTACGATCGCAGCTACGACCAGGGCCATATCGCCAATATTGCCGGACGTCACGACATGGAAACGCCTCTGGAGCGGACCGAACGCGAATTGCGCGAACGCCGCGCCCGCCGCGTGGCGAAGCGCAAAAGCCGGACGCATGAGTAACAACAACCGGTTACCGTCCGCCCTACCCTGATGACATGTCTCAGCTTACATAAAGAGCGACCACGCAAGTATAACGAAGAAGGACACCATGACCGATTCCGCTAAAGACCCCATCGTAATCGTCGCCGGCGCGCGCACGCCCATGGGCGGCTTCCAGGGCGATCTCGCCGCCAAGACGGCGCCGCAGCTTGGCGCCGACGCCATCCGCTCAGCAATGGAACAGGCCAGGCTTAAGGGTGAAGAGATCGACGATGTGCTGATGGGTTGTGTCCTCCCCGCTGGGCAGGGCCAGGCGCCGGCCCGACAGGCGGCATTTGGGGCGGGCCTGCCCCCTTCCGTCCCGTGTACGACCGTCAACAAGATGTGCGGCTCGGGCATGAAAACAGTCATGATGGCCTACGATGCCCTGCACGCCAACCCTGACCAGGTGATCGTCGCCGGTGGCCTCGAGAGCATGACCAACACGCCGCATATTCTTCCGAAGATGCGTACGGGGCAACGGCTCGGTCACGCGGAAGTCCTGGATCATATGTTCATTGATGGGCTTGAGGATGCCTACGACAAGGGCCGTCTGATGGGCACATATGCGGAAGATACCGCTCAGCATTACCAGTTCACGCGCGAGGCGCAGGACAACTACGCCATCGAAAGCCTGGCACGCGCCAAGAAGGCCAACGAGGATGGTTCGTTCTCCGCGGAGATGACGCCCGTGACGATCAAGACGCGCAAGGGCGAAACGGTTGTCGACCGTGACGAGCAGCCGTTCACCGCGCGTCCCGACAAGATCCCGTCGTTGCGTCCGGCCTTCGCTAAGGACGGCACGGTGACGGCTGCGAATCCGAGTTCCATTTCGGACGGTGCGGCGGCGCTGATCCTGATGCGGGCGAGCGAGGCTGAACGGCGCGGCCTGACGCCGATGGCGAAAATCGTGGGAACCGCCAGCCACGCCCGCGAGCCGAAATGGTTCACAACGGCTCCGATCGGCGCAATCTCAAACCTGATGGACAAAATCGGCTGGAATACCGGCGACGTCGGCCTCTATGAGATCAACGAGGCCTTCGCTGTCGTGACAATGGCTGCGATGCGCGATCTCGACTTACCTCACGACAAGGTCAACGTCCACGGTGGAGCCTGTGCCCTCGGTCACCCGGTCGGTGCCTCCGGAACGCGTATCATTCTGACTTTGCTGAACGCGATGCAGAAGTACCAGCAAGACAAGGGCGTCGCATCTTTATGCATCGGCGGTGGTGAAGCAACCGCCGTGGCACTCGAACGGATGAATTGAACTCCCGTCGCGCTCACGGGCCCGCGCGTCTGATCGAGGCGGCCACACCACCGTGAGCGCGATAGGGTCCTCCAAGACCCAGGTGACCTGGTCTTTTTGCGCGCCCAAGGCCGTCATGAGGCTCGGTCCAGCCCCAATCGGGATGAACCGCGATCGTTCCGTGTGTCTTTTTTCGTTCCTGTAGAGGGGCTTACGGTGCGAATGTCTATCCCCTGGCTGAGAAGGGAGCGGCCTTTGGATGTTCTTCATCGTCTCCAAGATTGCCTATTCGCTCATCGCGCCGTCGAACATTTGCCTTGGGCTGATTGGGATCGGTCTGCTGCTCGGCTTTTGGGAAAAGCGGCGTCCTCTCGGCTGGCGCTTGGCAGCCAGTGGCTACGTGCTGTTGATCGCCCTCGGCTTCTCGCCGATCGGTAAGTGGATCGCAAAGCCACTTGAGGACCGCTTTGCAGGCGTCGAGGCGCCAGCCGCGAAAGAGGTCTCGCACATCATTTTGCTCGGCGGTTTCGAGCAGGCGCTGATCGCCCGCGAACGCAGGCAGATCACCACGAACGCCGCCGCAGAGCGCCTGCTCGCCATACCGGTGCTGGCCCGGCGCTATCCAAACGCGCTGATTGTCTTCAGCGGTGGCCACGGCTGGCTACTGGGAGAGCGTTTGAGCGCCGTTAAGTTCGTCACGCGGTTCCTGGTCGATGCCGGCGTCCCGCGAGAGCGGTTGCGCGTTGAGGGCCAAGCGCGGAACACTTGGGAAAACGCAAAACACATCAGCGATTTGCTCAAAGCGGATGGCTTCAACTGTCCGTGCGGTTTTGCGCTTGTAACATCCTCGTGGCACATGCCGCGCGCTATGGGGGTCTTCCGAAAAGCCGGCTTCGATGCAAACGGCAACCGTCTTCATCCCATGCCGGTCGACTACCGCACTATCGCTGGCGCGCATCTGTGGACTTCCTATGGCTGGTCACATGAGGGGCTCAAGCAGACCGATATCGCCGTCAAAGAATGGATCGGGCTATTTGTCTACTGGTTGAGCGGCCGTACCGATTCCCTGTGGCCACAACCCCGACCGAAATAGCGCTGCCGAAGAATGTCGTGCCCGGCAACGCGAATAGGTATACTTATCATGCGATTGACAACGGCGATCGCCACGGGAAGAGCAGGCGACGCCGCCCCAGAGCGGGTCCGACCTTGGTGGAATCGCTTTCGCGATTTCACCAAGGTCGGTAGTCCCGCTATACACGATCGGAGTAGATCATTTTTTCCGGTTTAGCCGGCGACGGCCCCGGTTACGAACGGTCTGCAACTAAACCGGAAATGATCCAGGATAAAGGAGCTTAGAACATGGCACAGAACATCACGACGAGCGCTGGCGACATGGTCAAGGCTGCCAAAGCTGAGATAACCGAGCACTCGGTCGAGGACGTGAAGGCAATGGCAGGTCGTGATGATGTGGTGCTCGTCGACATCCGTGATCCGCGCGAACTCGACCGCGAAGGGCGTATGCCCAATGCGTTTCACTGCCCCCGCGGGATGCTCGAGTTCTGGATCTGTCCGGATAGCCCCTATCACAAGGATGTATTCTCTCAGGACAAGGAATTTGTATTCTTCTGTGCTGGCGGACTGCGATCGGCATTGGCGGCGAAAGTCGCCCAGGACATGGGTCTGAAGCCCGTCTCTCACATGATCGGCGGCTTTGGCGCTTGGAAAAAGGCGGACGGCGCAGTTGAAGAAGCCAGCAAATAGACGGCGCGGCCGGGCCGGCCGATGTCCAACCGAAACATTCGATGGGAGAAGGCCGATGCGCCAACGACGACGAAGCGGAGTAGGTGGCGGGCGCCGGGTGAGAGCAATGGGCTCTGCTCCTAGAGGTCGGCCTGCGCTTTTGGCGATGGTCGCCGTTTCACTCGCCGCTTTTCTGGTATTGGCCGCCCATCAGCCGGCCTCGGCCAACAACGCGATGGTCTGCACCTTCGCGACTGGTATAGTCAAAACCTACGAAAACGGAGTTTTCAAGGACGAGAAGGTCGAGCCGCTGACGTTCACGATCCAGGAAATCGACCTTGCCCGTCAGACCGCTGCTCTGATCACGCCGCAGGGCCGCGGCGATCTGAAGATTGTCCGCGCCATCGGTGCCAACCATTTTCTAGAGGTGGTCACTGAAGGGTTCCTGAACATGACCACAGTCTATGAAGCAGCCAACGCCGGCGAGCCCATGCCGGCCGTACACTCGCGCCATTTCGGTTTTTTCGGCGCCCCGTTCATCTCTCAATACCACGGCACCTGCAAGCCGAAGTAACCCGTGAACCAGGAAAAAAACCTGAAACAGAAACCAAGCTCGGAATTTACAGGATGTCCGGCACGTCCGATCAGGTCACGATCTGGCACAACCCGCGGTGCAGCAAGTCGCGCGCGACCCTCGCGATACTCGAGGCTATGAACGTTGAGCCGGTAGTGGTGCGCTATCTTGAAAACCCGCCAACAGTCGTGGAAATAAGCCGCGTCCTTGATTTGCTTGGTATCGCGCCACGCGAACTGATGCGCGGCGGCGAAGCCGCTTACACAGAAAACAACCTCGACGCAGACGATCTGGACGACGATACACTGATCGCCGCCATGGCCGCCGAGCCCATACTTATCGAGCGGCCAGTCGTCATACGCGGCCAACGCGCGCGGCTCGGCCGTCCCCCCGAACGAGTGCGCGAACTGTTTGACGAGGCCTAGCCACTCCTTTTTCCGCCCATCCGTTTCTCTCGGACACTAACCGCCAACAGACAGTGGAAAAGTGGTCCTGCCGCAATCGCCGTCTCTTGCCAAGCTGGCGATCTGTCGACACTTTCGGTGTATGACGGTCAACATCCTGAAACTGTCGGTGGGGACCGACGGCATTGAAGACCTCGCGGCTTGGCAGGCCTCGCGCATCGCGGCTAATGGCGGTGGCCGGCGGCCCACTAAGCCGCGCCTGTTCCACACCACCCGGATGGTGCCGAAACGCCAGGCCGACGTGCTCGATGGCGGATCACTCTATTGGGTGATCCGCGGCGTCATTCAGGTGCGCCAGCCGATCATCGGCTTCGAAGAGGGCCACAAGGCCGACGGGACCAGATGCTGTCTCATCATGCTTGATCCGAATCTGATCCCGGTCCGTCCGACGCCGCGCCGCGCGTTCCAAGGCTGGCGATACCTCGAACCGGATGACGCGCCCGAAGATCTGGATCTTAGCACCAGCCAAGCGCTCTCGGAGATGCCGCCGAAGATGCGCCGCGAACTCTCTGAGTTGTGTCTTCTGTGACGGCCCGGCGTTGAGCTGACTCTGAA
>CAZWCL010000187.1:0-7086 GCA_964632265.1 uncultured Hyphomicrobiaceae bacterium
CATTTCTGACATTTCACTGCGCGAGATGCGGACAGGCTCACAATGACGCTCGATACAGACAACGCCATCCCTGGTCTTTCACCCGCGACCGGTCCCGCACCTCTAGTCGTTGCGGCCCTTTACAAGTTTGCGCCCATAGCCAATCTCGAACAGCATCAGGCTGCGCTGCTGTCGGTCGGTCTTGAGGCCGGCGTCAAGGGCACGCTCCTCATTGCGCCGGAAGGCGTCAACGGGACGCTTGCGGGCAGCCGCGACGGCATCGACATCTTCCTCGATGCCATACGCGCGCTGCCCGGCTTCCACGACGTCGAGCACAAAGAATCTGCTGCCGTTAATCAGCCTTTCGGCCGCTTGCGGGTGCGCATAAAACGCGAAATCGTGACCATCCGCGAGCCCCTGGCCGACCCCAACAAGGCGGTCGGCACCTATGTCGCCCCCGCCCAGTGGAATGCTCTGATCGACGACCCCGATGTCATCGTGATCGACACGCGCAACGAATACGAAGTCGAACTCGGAACATTCGAAGGCGCGATTAATCCTGAAACCGGCTCGTTCGGAGAATTTCCAGCCTGGGCACGCGACAACCTGGACCGCAAACGAACGCCGAAGATCGCCATGTTCTGCACGGGCGGCATTCGCTGTGAGAAAGCCTCCGCACTGCTCAAAAACTCAGGTTTCGAAGAAGTCTATCACCTCAAGGGTGGCATCCTGAAGTACCTCGAAGAGGTACCCCGGAGCGACAGCCGCTGGAACGGCGAATGTTTTGTGTTCGACGGCCGCGTCTCATTGGGCCATGGCCTGACGAAAGGCACCCACGCAATGTGTGAGACGTGCAACCGTGCCTACGAGGAGCATCTGTCCACCTGTCCACGCTGCGGCAGCACAAAACGCTTCGGCGATTGACGGCAGTCCGACTTATTGCCCTCTCAGCCCCCCCCCCGGCCCGCCTGATTATCCGATCGCGGCCCGCCTCCCACATTCATCTTCTCCAACTACTGGAACTCGCCCGCCTGCGTGCTGTTGAACAACTGTCAATGAAGCACGCCCGCACGTGCGAACAATTTGGAGATGATAAATGACCCATTTGACTAAACTCATTGTCGCCGCAGCGTTTGCTGCCAGCACCCTCGCATCGGCTCAAGCCGCCAACGTCGTGGGCCAGGCCTACAAATCGCCCGCCGACTGCATCGCCGATTACGGCACGCTCGACACCGACAACGACGGCAGGATCGATGCCGACGAATCGAACGAGTACATTTTCATCCGCGAAAATGTTGACGTTGATGGCGACGGCGTAATCTCGGACGAAGAAAAGCGTGTCGCTTGCGAGCGCGGCATTGCAAAAGCGTTCCGAAGCGGCAAGTAACACCGGCCGGCGGAAAGGCTTCTAGGGGCTAAATCCGTCCGGCAAATGAAATACCCTCAAGGATCGGGCGGCCACGCCGTGGCTACCCGATCTTTTTCGTCCACCTCTGTGATCATTGCCCAACGGGGCCGCTCAGTCCCGTTGAGTGCGCTATCAAGGAGCACATCACCTCGAAAGCTCCCAGAATCGATCCCGGAGGTCTCCATGCCCGTCCTCGAAACCGAACAACACGGCCAAATCCTGATCCTACGGATGAATCGGCCGGAGCGCCTCAATGCACTCAACACGGATCTGCGCCAATCCCTCGCCGAAACATGGACGATGTTTCGCGAAAACGACGACTTGGAAGTCGCAATCCTGACCGGAACCGGCCGCGGTTTTTGCGCCGGCGAAGACATGAAGGAAACCCTCGACACCGGCAAGCCCGGTGGCACCAAACTCGACATCGAGGACCCTTTCCGGGCTGGCAAACTTGAAAAACCGGTCATCGCAGCCGTTAACGGCTTCGCCATGGGCGGCGGCTTCATGCTCGTGGAGGCAACCGATTTGCGCGTCGCAGCCCGCAACGCAGTCTTCGAAATCAGCGAGGCCAAACGCTGGCTGCTTGGCGGCTACAATCACGGCTTCCTCGCTAACCTGCCCTTCCCCGTCGCGACCGAAATGGCGCTTGGCTACCGCTTTAGCGCTGAGCGCATGTACGAACTCGGCTTCGTCAACCGGCTCGTCGAACCCGACGATCTGATGTCCACCGCACTGGAAATGGCCGAGCATCTTCTGACGCTGCCGCCCGCCGCCCGCATCAATACGATTTACATGATGCGCCAGATTCGCCCGCGCGTTGCCCCTGCCCACGCCGCACTTGCAAAAAAGCTGCATGAGCATGGTGCCAAGAGCGACCTTATGGAATCCCGCGCCGCCTTTTCCGAAAAGCGCAAACCAAACTTCAAGGGCTGGGACAATCCCGCCGACCGCTACAACCTCCCGAAACTCGACGAGTGAGAAAGCGGCATGACTTGTCGGACTTCATCGGACGGGCCATACCGCCGCCGCCGCGCGTTTCACTCACTGACCACGAGCCGGTCACGCTGCAGAGCGCTGATCTCCCCCGGGCTGTAACCGGCTTCGTCCAGGATAGCCACATGCTGCTCACCGAGCAGCGGTGTCTGCCGGATCGCATCGGTGGCCGTACTGCCATCGAATTTCATGTAGCGCGCCACCGCCGTCAGACGCCCGGCCGTGGCGTGATCGCGGGTCACGGCCCAGCCGTTTGCGCGCGTGTCGGCATCGCTGAAAAAGCCCTCCGCCTCGGCCGCGCGCACGGGCGAACATGCAACGCCGGCCGCTTTCATGCGCCGGATGGCTTCCTCCACCGGCAGGGCCGAAAAGGCTGCCGCAAGTCTCTTCGCAAAAGGCGTCGCGTTGGGGTGTTGGTTGTCGATCTGCACTGGATCGTGGCACGGCCCCAAAGCCACCGGGCAGACGCTCTCGACGAGCCGCGCCCGGGCGTCTTCCGTTTCCGCTGCGACGTAAACGAAACCGTCGGCAACCGCATAGATCCGGTGATACGGCGACACCCCCCACTGCTCCCGGTCCGCCAGTGGCCGCTCCGGCCGCCCGGCGTAGCGCGTAAACCATTCGGACGACAGCATGATCCCGCCGTCCAGGAGATTGACCTCGACACGCTGCCCCGCGGCGATGCCGCGTTTTTTCGCATAGAGCGCCAGAACAGTCCCGAACGCCGCCATCGCCCCGGTCGTGAAATCAGTCGGCGCAAGCTGGGCGGGAAACGATGGCGGGTTGCCCTCGCCGCCTTGCGCCCTTTCGAGCCCCATCAGCGCCTGCGCGAGCGGATCTATCCCCGGTCGATGTGCGTAGGGCCCGGTTAGACCATAGCCACTGATCTGCGTCTCGATCACATTGGGGTCCGCCTCGACACCAATTCCCATACGCCGGGTCGCCCCGGGACGCAGATTGGCCAGCACCACATCCGACGTCGCCGCAATCCGGCGCACGACCTCTTTGCCCGCCGCCTGCGCGGTATCGACAGCGATAGACCTCTTGTCAAAGTTCACGCTGTAGAAATATGTCCGCCCGATCGGGCGCGAAATATCACCGCCCGGCGGCTCCAGCTTGATGACATCGGCGCCGATATCGGCCAGCAGCCGCCCCGCCATGGGCCCGGCGATGAGATTTGTGATTTCGAGGACCCGCACGCCGGTGAGCGGCAATGAGTGAAGCAATCTGCGATCGCGCGCACCAGACCAGCCTGCCTCCTTGCCCTCACCTGTCGCAACAACGCGCACGGGCGCAATCTCATCCCTGCCAAGCGGCACCCCGGCCCGTGGCTGCTCAGCCGCACCCGGCGTCACCGACAGCTTGACCGGCACTCCCATCTGCTCGACCGGCCCAACAGCAGGATCATCAAGCCGCACCACCATGCCGTTATGCCCGACCTGGACATCATCAAGCGCATCGCGCGTCGTCTGCGCCCGCGCAAACGGGATGTCACCTGCATCGAAGTCGGCCATCCAATCCGCGCTCGCCCGGGTCAGCATGCATTCGCGAACGAGAGAGCGCAGATGCGCATCGGCCCCCGGTGTTTTGGGACTATGGCCCCGCCCGTACACGGGGTCCTGGATAACATCGCCGATACCGAACAGGTCTGCGGCTCGCGCAATAAAGCCCGGATGCACGCAACCAAGCTGCAGCCATTCCCCGTCCGCGCATTCATAGACGCTGTAGAACGGCGCGCTCCCGTATGGATTTGTCTGAAAAACGTGTCGCGCCAGCCGCTCGCTTTCGACCTTGGGGTGATAAAGCAGAGCACCGGCAACGAGCGACGTTGCAATGGGCCGCCCGCGCCCCGTCGTCTCCCGCTCAAAAAGAGCCGCCACAATACCAAGCGCCGCAAGTATGCCGGCCGCCGTACTCGGCAGCGGATGCGCCGTATGGACCGGCGCCCCTCGAAAACCCGGAAGACCGGAAAGCACGCCGGTCCGTGCCAGCACGAGATCGTCGACCGGCGGCTCATCTTTGACCGACCCATACTCGCCATAAGCCGTGATCGAACACGGCGTCAATTGCGGCGCCAGGTTGACAAGCGCTTCCGGAGACAGTTCCGCCGGCCGTTCCGACGGGCTGAAATCCTCGATGACCACATCGGCACGCGCCGCCATTTCGGCGAGAGCCGGCCCATCGCTCAAGTCCGCAAGGACCACCTCCTTGCCCCGGTCCCAAACGATGAACCCGCCGCTTCGATGCAGATCAGCGACACTATCGATCAGACGTACGACCCGCGCCCCGTGATCGCCGAGAAACATTGTCGCGATGGCCCCTGCGGCATGCCGCGTCAGATCGAGTACGACGATCCCCTCCAAAGCGCCTGCCATCCTACGTGCCTCCGCTGCTTGCAATGTTGCCGAGCGAATATGCAACGAAGGCGCCACCGTTTTTCACGAGGCGCCTTCGAAATCGGACCTATGATCGAATGCAGCACGCGCCGCCAGGGCAGCCGGTTACAAACTAACCGAACAACCGGCTTAAGGCGCACCAGCCCTTAAAACAGACCCTCGATCTCACCCGTGTCGTTCAGCTTGATCGCCTCCGCCGACGGCACGCGCGGCAGACCCGGCATCGTCATGATCTCACCGCAGATCGCGACAACGAATCCCGCCCCCGCCGACAGTCGAACTTCTCGAACCGGCAGGTCAAAACCGGTCGGTGCACCGCGCGCGTTAGGATCGGTCGTGAACGAATACTGCGTCTTCGCCATGCAAACCGGCAGGTCGCCATAACCCGCATCTTCCCATGCCTTGAGCTGGTCCCGGATCTTCTTGTCCATGGTGACACTCTCGGCGCGGTAGATTTCCTTCGCGACCGTTTCGATCTTGTCGGCAAGACCGAGCTTGTCGGGATAGAGCGGCTTGTAGCTGGCGTTCCCGCCTTCAGCCAGCTCGACCACCTTGTTGGCCGTCTCGACGATGCCCTCGCCCCCGTTTGCCCAGTGCGTGTTGAGTATCGCCTCCGCGCCGAAGTCCGCGCAATAGTCCTTGATCGCCTGGATCTCGGCGTCCGTATCCGTGACGAAGTGATTGATGCCGACGACCGCCGGCACACCGAATTTTTTGACGTTCTCGATGTGCCGGCCGAGATTGGCGCATCCAGCCTTCACCGCATCCACGTTCTCCGAGTTGAGATCAGCCCGGGCAACGCCGCCATTCATCTTCATCGCCCGCGCGGTCGCAACGATAACCACGGCATCCGGTTTCAGTCCCGCCTTCCGGCACTTGATGTCGAAGAATTTCTCAGCGCCGAGATCCGCTCCGAATCCGGCCTCCGTCACGACGTAGTCGGCAAGCTTGAGCGCTGTCTTCGTTGCGATCACCGAGTTACATCCATGCGCAATGTTTGCGAACGGCCCGCCATGGACAAACGCCGGATTGTTTTCAAGCGTTTGAACGAGATTTGGCTGCATCGCCTGCTGCAGCAGTACCGTCATCGCACCGTCCGCCTTGATATCGCGTGCATAGACTGGCGAGCGATCGCGGCGGTAGGCAACGATGATATCACCAAGGCGTCGTTCCAGGTCCTCGAGATCGGTCGCGAGGCACAAGATCGCCATCACTTCCGAGGCCACCGTGATATCGAATCCCGCTTCGCTGGGAAACCCGTTCGCAACGCCGCCAAGCGATGCCGTGATCTGGCGTAGCGCGCGGTCGTTCATATCCATGACACGGCGCCACGCGATGCGCCGCTGATCTATAGCGAGTTCATTACCCCAGTAGATGTGATTGTCGATCATCGCCGAGAGTAAGTTGTGCGCCGACGTAATCGCATGGAAGTCACCGGTGAAGTGGAGATTCATATCCTCCATCGGAACGACCTGCGCATAGCCGCCGCCAGCCGCCCCACCCTTCATGCCGAAGCATGGCCCAAGCGATGCCTCGCGGATACAGATCGCCGCTTTCTTGCCGATCTTGTTGAGCCCGTCACCGAGGCCGACGGTCGTCGTCGTCTTGCCCTCGCCAGCCGGCGTGGGGTTGATCGCCGTCACCAGTATCAGCTTGCCATCGGGGCGCCCCTCGAGTGACTTTATAAAGTCTGCCGACACCTTCGCCTTGTCATGGCCGTACGGCAAGAGATGCGCCGACGGAATATCAAGTTTCGCGCCGATCTCCTGGATCGGCTTCTTGCTGGCCTTACGCGCAATTTCAATATCGGTTGCCATGCCTGGATGCTTCCTCAGTTCATTTTGGGGTTAGCCGAGTTAAGCCATGCGGCAAAACTTGCGCGCCCGTTTAAATC
The DNA here is from genome assembly GCA_964632265.1 of uncultured Hyphomicrobiaceae bacterium. GTDB lineage: Bacteria > Pseudomonadota > Alphaproteobacteria > Rhizobiales > Hyphomicrobiaceae > CAJQQK01. The sequence continues at coordinate 6,671 of CAZWCL010000187.1, forward strand.
TCCACCACCGTCTCAAACCCACCGAAAATCATCCGCTTACCGTCGAACGGCATCGGCTGGCTGTGATCCATCGCTTCCATCTCGGGCATGGCCTTCACCCAGCCCTCGTCGCGGGCGGCCTTTGACGGCCAGGTGATCCATGAGAAGGCAACGGTCTCGTCGTCGGCGCATTGTACCGCCATCGGCAGCGACGTGATCTCTCCAGCCGGCACCTCGTCGCCCCAGCAGTCGTTGACGGTCAGCGCGCCGTGCTTCTTGAACAACCGCGCCATCGCCTTGGCATGCGCAACGAACACCTCTTTATTCGCTGTCGGGACGGCATAAACCGCGAGATCAACATAGGCCATTCCAAGTTCTCCAACCTAGTCGCCAAGCTTTGCCCCGACATCGAGACCCGCCGCCGTCGCCCATTCGGC
>CAZWCL010000188.1:0-7076 GCA_964632265.1 uncultured Hyphomicrobiaceae bacterium
AGCACAGCTGCGGCAATGACGCCGCCCACCAGCATCACGAGCGAAAGGACGCTGAATAGGCGCGCGATCCTGGTGTGCCGACGCTTCCGCTGTTGCACTGTCAATGCGGCACCTGAACGGTCTTGGTGGCACCGCCGGCTCCATGCTGGCTGTCGTAGGCGCGCAGCGTTACGGACTTGATCGTCGCCGCGATCTTGATACCGGATAAAGAGCGGGTGAAAGGTTGCTCCGTCTCGTGGGGATGGTGCAGCACACGTGTGCCGAGCACGGTCCCGTCTGGCGCCACGACCTCCCACTTATTGGCATAGTGTTCCCAGCCGGTATCGTCGTGGCGCACGGTGACATCGAAAGCGAAAGTGGCATCCGCACTACGCCGTATAGCGACATCGACGACATCCGCTTCACCCGCGACGAGAGAGACGGGGGCGAATAAGACGAGGAGAAGACTGAACAATTGGATCGAACGCATGACTGACACCTTGAAGGCACGCCTGACATCTTGCATGAGCCACGCCAGAAGCTCAACCGATCGACCCCGCCTCGCGCGGCGAGACCTTGGCAAATGAATGCCACTGGAAAATGCCGCCCCGCCTGCTGCCCGCCGATCACCTGGGGACAAAGCCTAGCCGAAAACCACCGCGTGCATGATGCGCCCAGGTAACAGCGTGAACAGGCCGGTCACGACCAGAGCGAGCCAGAACAGCATGACCATGACCCGCCGATGGGCGTTGATTGAGCCCTGCCGGGCGTACACTACGGCGAGCGGCACGCTGAACACGGTCAGAACCGACAGCAGATGTATCCAGCTGAAGCCGCGATATTGTCCGATCGTATGAATCCAAAACGACGAAACCGCGACATACAACATGAGCGCACACCATCCGTAGCCGATCACGCGATGTGTGTTCGTCCCTTTCGGGGCAATGAGTTGCACGCCGCCAAGCACGAGCGCGGCCAGAGCCGCGATAGCGTGCGAAGGGATTGGCATACCCGCATAAAGAAGTGGATCCCAGTCTATTCCGTTCACCGGAATTCGCCGCTTTCAGGAACTTGCCGCCTAGACTACCTGATCAGGACGCTGTCGCCCGCGCGAACAGCCACCCCTCTCGATTGGAAGGTGCACTAGAAGGGGATCTCATCGTCCAGTGGCTTGTCGTAGCTCGCGCCGCCGCCCCCTGATGGGCGCCGTGGCTCATCGTAGCTTCCGCCGCCACCGCCGCCGAAGTTGCCGGCGTCGTAGTTGTCACCGCCGCTATCGCTCATGCCGCCCCCGGCGCCGCTGCGTCCGTCGAGCATCTGGAGCGTGCCGCTGAACCCCTGCAGCACAACTTCAGTTGTGTAGCGGTCCTGGCCTTGTTGGTCCTGCCATTTGCGCGTCTGCAACTGTCCCTCAATGTAGAGCTTAGAACCCTTTTTGACATATTGCTCGATCACGCGGCAGAGACCTTCGTTGAACACGGTCACGCGGTGCCATTCGGTCTTTTCCCGGCGCTCGCCGCTATTCTTGTCGCGCCACGACTCGCTGGTCGCGAGCCGCAGGTTGGCGATCGGGCGTCCGTCCTGCGTCCGCCGGATTTCCGGGTCGGCGCCGAGGTTTCCGATCAAGATAACTTTATTTACAGATCCAGCCATGGACTGACCCTTTCCTGAAGTGTGGGCGCATCGTATGAGCCGTCGGTTGCGTGGCGCCGGTGGATTCGTCTGGCCGATACAATAATTACAATAGCCTCAACGCTCTGCCGGTCATGTGGTTTCTCCACCGAAAACGTGACGACACGATGTTCTTTATTCGTTCTAAAGACCGGTTTGCGGGCGCCGGCGGCACTGTTTTTCATTTCATATCGGGGCAAGAGCTCTAAGGTTGCGCACGGCACGTGATTGCACTCAAGGCGCAGCCTCGCTAGCGGTTGATACTGGCATCCAGCGACGCCAGCATATCCTTGTCGAGCCCCACCGCACCGGGACACGTTTCACCCGGCGACGAGAGCTGCTTGTAGATTATCCGGCTATCGCCCTGAAAGCGGCCACTCAACATCCGGCGGGCGACACCTTCGGCGACGGCGCCATTGGACCAGCGTGAACGGCACGCAAGTTCGGCAAGATGCGCCGTGAGCGCCTCACTATAGTCGAGTGCTTCACCGGGCCTTTCGATCGTGCGCAACGTCTGCCAGATGCTGGCGTTGCGCGAGTTCTCCCAGGTCTGGCTCTGCTTGGGATTGAGAATTTTTGTGAGGCTGTCGCGTACATTGCGCCGCAAACGGACGGTTGTGATCGCCTCGATCGTACGCCGCAATCGGTTGCGCTCGTCTTTGGTCAGCGGTGTGACGCCCATATCCTTGAGGTCTGCAAGTCTGAGCTGCGCCGATTGCGGCGGCAGCGTCATCCACACTGTCGACTGACGCAGATCCGCGCCCGTCAACTGAGCGCCCGTCATGTCAGCAGCCTGAAGGCGCGCGCGGCGCATGTAGGCCGAATCAAGATCGGCGTCCCGCAGGTTGGCCCCCTGCATATGGGCGTGTTCGAGGGTAATCCCCTGCATGAACGAACTTGAGAAATCGGCGTACTGCAGCTGCGCGCCCGTAAGGTCCGCGCCCTCAAGATTGGCGATGAGGAAGACTGCCCCCTGTGCCTTTGCGCCGCCGGTCATATCCGTCTTTTGCAGGTTGGCGTAAGAGAAATTGGTGCCGGCCAGCCAAGCGTATTTCAGTGTGGCGTTCTCAAGATCGACCTCCTTGAGATCGGCCCCTCTCAGGTCGATCCCGTTCATCGTCGCCCCGCCCAGACGTGCACCGGCGAAATTTGCCAGTCGCGCGCTGGCACAATTGGCAGCCACCCGGTCGTCCGTCAGGATTAGCATGTTCTCGTCGGAGCAATTGAATTTCACGCGCGCTAGGTTTGCCCCTGTCAGGGTCGCCCCATCGAGGTTGCTGCCCGTCAAGTCGGCTTGATGCAGGTCTGAACGGTCGAGTTTCGCAAATCTCAGGTCACGGTTGCGCAGCGACAAAGAGGGTTCCCCCGGCGCCACTTCCCGGTCGACGACGAGATCGAGATCGGTCACGATGAGATTGCGGTGGAAGATTCCCAGCAGTGACCCGTCCTTGCTCCCGAAAAGGAATGGCAACGGATTGTCCGGCACATAATTGGTCCAACTCGCAGCAGTCCGCACAACACGGTTGTTGCCGTTCGCCTCGAAGTATTTGCGCACGCCGCGGTCAAGCGCTTCGCCGGGTATCGTCGCGATAACGAATGACACAAAGAGCGCCCCCATCAGCAAAACGATCGTAAAAATCGTCATGAAGGGATGGTGGTAGATCGCCCGACCGAACGCGCTGAAGAAGTTTGTTTCCGCCTGCGTGAGAAAGACACCGAGCAGCCCCAGTATGACGATGTCGAAAAGCAGCGCGATGCGGTGCCACCACGTTACGCTGACGTCGTGGTAGGGCACGAACATCAGCTGAATGAACAGGATTAGTGTCACCGGCAGCACGACCAGCGTCAGCCACGACATCCCGTGAAGAAAGAACGCCATGATCAGGCTGCGGTTCGAGCCGGCAATTGCCTGCACGAAGAAGAAGTTGTGCAGTTCGAGACGCAGCGGATGTGTCCGCCGCCGGGATGACTCGAGTTGATGGACGGCCTTGTCGAATTCGAGCGTCTTGCGCGAAAGAAGCACGAGCTGCGAGATAAGGCCGAGATGAAACAGAATGAGTAGAAGGGGCGCGTATTGGAAAAATTGAATCTGACGAATCTCGACACCGAGCACCGGCAGCTGAACCGGTGTGGCGAGAAGCAGATCACGGTGCGTAACGCCCGCGACCGCGATTAAAAGATAGCCCATGATGGCGAGAAAAATTAGCCAGCCCATGTGCGCCGTGTCACTCGACCGGTTGACGGCCTCGAGCAGGGAGTAGGGATTGACCGGCGTTTCATTTTCGCCGTCGATCAGGGACGCGTCACTCATGCATCAACTTCCAATCTCTGCGTCGCCGTAGCAGCAAACAGGCGTTGCGGCGAACAGGCGGCAGCCCCCTAGATAAGGTCTTCTCGGCGCACCGTGCTTTCACTTCAAGTGCTTTCACTTCAAGTGATTGCGCTGCAAGTGCTGTTGCCGCACATGCTTAGGTTGCCCACACTCTTGACCGCCCGACCCTGGACCATCATGCGCGCGCCGGGACAATAACGAAATTACTGGAGTGACACAGCCTCAACCAACTCCTTGCCGGTAGAGGTGATAAGAGTGTGGCGGATTTGCGCCCCGCGGAACTCAGCCCCCATCGCGCAAAGACCGGATGCGCACGCACCGCGCGTAGCAAGGCGGTTCACGCGCCGCAAAAATGGGGTCAGCGAACTGCACTAGTCCAACCACCGGTTCCGATGGCGGCGTTAGTCCTCGTGGGCTTTTTGACCACTTTCGCTTAATCCGCCATCGTAGACGAGAAAACTGCGGTCGGAGGCGCGCACCAGGCGCGCGCGGCGGATGCCGTGCTGCCCCGCCTTGACGACCGGAACCTCGCGGAAATGTTCGCGGTGAAGAAATGCATGCGGCCTCCCGTCCGGCCAAATGATTTCGTTGTGTGTGAGAGTGAGGCGGGTCGGGAACTGCTCGTTCAGCCACGACGGTGCATGCAGCAGAGAAATCGAGCCGAGTATCCGTTCGATATCCTTGCCAAGATGTGTCAGCGGCAATAGCAGCATCTCGAACCGGCTCGTCTCACTCGACGTCTCACACCGTCCCTCCACCGTAAAGCAGCCGACGCCGCCGTGACGCGCAATCGTCCCGACGTTGTCTTCGAGCACCATTCGGTCGCTGTCGTCCCACATTTCGAAAAAGCAATGCCCGCGAATGGTGTCCCCCAGCCAGTCGCAAATCTGCGTACCCGCTACCCGAACGCGGCATCCGTCCGACAGCGGATTTTCCAGGATCATTGTCTCGGAGAGATAGGCTGCTATCTGCCCAGGTTCGATTTCATAGCGTCGGGGCGCCAAGCGCCCGCCGCGCACCGTGTTCCAGTAGGTGTAAAGGCCCTGGGAAGTGGAGTGTTTCATGGCCGTCCTGTTTCGAAGCGGCAGCGTGGCCGCCATCCTAGAGCGTCGGATGTGAAGCTTGCCGCTGCCAGACGGCCGTCCCACGCGCATCGAGCGTCTGATGCGTGCGTTGCAAACCAGCACATTCCATGCCATGTGCGGCTCTTGCGGCTGAAGAGCTTCTTTTGTGGTGTGTTGGTGAGCGGCTCGTTTGCCGCGCTGTCGATAGGACGAATTTGACGTCTGACGTGCTGTGGCGATGGTGCGCGCTTCGCCGGAGGCTGCTTCCGGTACCTAGAGCGGGTCCGATTTTGGGATCCTTGATGCCGTGATTAACCGCCGCCTGACTTGGCCCGCCCCAAGGGATTTCACCGGGAGACATTCATTTGCAGCCAGATCAGCCACCTCGGCGCGAGCCGGTTTTCAACGCGCCGACGATTGTCATGGCAGTGATCGCGCTCTTGGTGATGGTGCAGGCTCTGCGCTCATCGGTCGATTACCAAACCGATGCCGAACTCATCGTAATGCTGGCTTTCATCCCGATACGTCTCACCGAGGCCGGGGCCAGTCTGCCGGGCGGTGCCCTGTTCGGCTGGACATCGACGTTTACCCACGCTTTTCTTCATGCCGATTGGATGCATCTGACAATCAACGGCGCCTGGCTTTTAGCTTTCGGCTCATTAATCGCGCGCCGCTGCGGGTGGTTTCGTTTCCTGCTGCTCTACGCGGCTTCCGCGGTTGCGGGCGCGCTGTTCTTCTTCGTCATCAATGCTGATCAGGCTGTACCATTGGTCGGTGCGTCCGGCGCCATTTCGGGGCTGATGGGGGCAGCCTTCCGCATCCTTTTCTCTGGCATGGAAATCGGGGGTCTCTCGATGGTCCGTGAGCACCCTAACGAGGTTCCTCGCATGCCGTTGAGCGTGGCGCTCACTGACCGCCCCACCCTGTCCGCTGTCGCCATCTGGATCGGGGTCAACCTGGTTTTCGGACTCGGATTTCTGGACTTTCTCGATTCTGGCCAGATCGCCTGGGAAGCCCACCTCGGTGGCTTCCTGTTTGGCTTCCTGTGCTTTCGCCCGTTCGACCTCGGTCCGGGTTACAAGGAATTTCGCGCCAAATACGGCGGCCCCAATGCCGACCCCGGCATCTGATCTAGCCGAAGCGGTCTATGTCGCGTTTAGTTGACGTGGATGACCGTCGGCCGCGTAACCGCCGGACCTTCCTCTAGATCTTCCTGGATTTCCTGCAAAATGCGCTGGCCCGCTGCATAGCCGCGTTCGATGAGTTCCTCCGCGCGATGAAACTCGAACAACCCGATGCCCGATAGACGCGGCGAAATCATCAGGTCGGGCGGATCGCCAGCCATCCGCGAGCGCGCAATTCGGTCATGGACGATATTGAATGCATCGATCATGACCGTTGAAATACTCGGCGCCGCATCGACACTGTCACGACCGAGGCCGAACACCTGCCGTTGCAGCAATTTGGTGGCGCCCCACCCGTTCGCGAAAGATGCTGCATCTTCTTTCGTCGCGAGGGTTTCTACGCCGTTGCCGTTGACCAGCTCTTCACTGTCGGCGGCGACGCCCCCGTTATCAGCCGACGCGCTGACATCAGCCAGCACTGTCCCAAGCCCAAAAAGATCCGCGTTAAGGTTGATCGCAATGACATACTGCGCGCCGAGCGCCCGGCATACGGTCACCGGGATGGGATTGACCAGTGCACCATCGAAAAGCCAGCGCCCGTCGAGTTTCACCGGCCGGAAAACGCCGGGAATAGCGTATGAAGCGCGCAGCGCATCGACAAGGTTGCCGCGGGACAGCCACACCTCGTGGCCCGTCCCGATTTCCGTCGCAACCGCCGTCATCGGCCGCTCCAGGTCTTCGATGCGTTTATCGCCGAGGGCTTCTTTGAGGGCGCTGTGCAGCTTGTTGCCGTTGATCAATCCGGAACACGAGAGATTGAAATCGAAATAACCGAAGACCTTGCGCCGCGTCAGGCTCATGGCGAAGTCTCGAAGGTGGTCGAGACGATCGGCCACATAACACCCG
>CAZWCL010000189.1:0-7043 GCA_964632265.1 uncultured Hyphomicrobiaceae bacterium
GACCGCAATCCGCTGCCTTTCAGGCAATTCGGCGAGCGCCGCATCGACCCGATCGGCGAGTTCCAACTGTTCCAGTGAGCGCAGCTGCGTGGCCTCATCCGCCTGTTCCGGCACTTCATCCGTCACATCCATACGCGCCGCGCGGCGCAAGCGATCGATTGCAAGGTTCGAGGCTACCCGCCGTAGCCAGGGCCTGACGCCGCCAGGCCCGACCTCCAATTTCGCCGCCCCATGCCACAGCCGCAGAAACGCTTCCTGCGCCACATCTTCCGCCTCGCTCAGATCACCGAGAATCCGTCGCCCGGTCCCAACGACAGCACTCAGATGCCGTGCCATCAGTTGACCGAAGGCACTGTGATCGCCCTCGCCGATCCGCCGCACCTCAGCCACCTCAACACCAGCCACCGCGGCGTCTGCGGAGCCCACATTTTGCCCATGCAGCACCACCACATTCCCACCAACCGCCACCGGGTTCGCCACCGGGTTCGGCTGCGCGGGCACATCATCCGACGGGGTGCTGCATTTCGCTGCCAAACCCATGGCCTCGCACTCGTATCGACAGACATTCCGGCACTCGTTGCGCCAGACGGGCGCCCCGGATTTGGGGCGCCCGCCTAATCATAACTTCGTATCGCGGAAATTTGCGATCAAAGCTCAACTTGCAGCCTACTGATCGCTATCGCGGCCATCACTGTCGGACGGAGCACTGCCACCACGTTCTGGTTGAGCACGATCCTGGCGGTCGCGGCGCATCCCTCGTTCGCCTCCGCGGCCTCGCCCGCCGCGGCCCCAGCCACCGCGGCCCTCATCGCGTGTTATGACACCATCGCCATTGCGGTCGCGGCGCTGAAAGCGTTTGTCGCGATGCTCTTTGAACTGCTCCAGCGTCAACTTGCCGTTCTGCCCACCCCCGAAACGGTGAATAAATCGGCGCACGCGATAGTCGACGATCTCTTTGCGTAGCGCGTCGAGGTCATCGAGATTGATCGTGCCATCACCATCGCGGTCGAACCGCTGAAACCGCTTCATCGCTTTGGCACGAAACTCTTCCGGCGTAATTGCATTATCGCCGTTCGTGTCAGCACCGAGGAGCGAACGCATCATCATACCGTGCATTCCGCCACCGCGGCGACGATGGTGCCTGCGCCCATGTCCCCGGTGGCCGCGGCCCATGAAGTGTGCTTCGGCCTTGCCGCTCAGTATTTCACGGCCGCGCATCATCGGCGGCAGATCCTCATCCGTGATGCGACCGTCACCGTTCAGATCGATGCGCTCGAAGCGCTCACCGAGCCAGGTATCAACTTCGGCGCTCGTCACTTGGCGATCGCCGTCGCGATCGAACCGACGCAGCATCCGCTCAAAGCCCCGTTCGCCACCACGGTCACCGCGTGACCAGCGCCCCTCCAACCGCCATGCGATGTACGCCTCGACCTCGCTGCTATCGACAACGCCGTCGCCGTTCGCATCCCACTTTGCAAACCGCGAACGCGTGCGTGCATCATATTCGTCCCGCGTCACTTCCCGCCATCCGCGTCGGCGCCAGCCATGGCGTTCTCCTCTGTCGCCTTTGTAACGGCCACGCTTAGGCTCGCCGTAGCCGTGGTTGCCGTAGCCTTGGTGACCATAGCCATGGTGACCGTAGCCTTGGCCTCGCTCCGCATGCGCTGCCACACCTGCGACCGCGATCACAGTTGCAACGAGCCCGCCGGTAATCAGCAGTTTCTTGCTCATGAGTCATCCCTTGGGGTTGTTAAAGTCCAATGCGCAGACCGCGTTTGACGGCCGCATATAGACACAACGCACAGGCGGCCCGAAACCTGTCGCCTGACCAAGAAAAAAATTTCACGGACTGACCAGGCGGTCGTAGAGGCGCTGCACCTCGTGTTGCACGTCCACCAGCCGGGCAGCCACGCGCTCGATATCCGGTTCGCCCGCAGCCGCTGCGAGGCTCGATTTCAGTCCGTCGGGCGCCGCGTCGGGATCAAAACCGTTGTCCGAGCAGATGCGTTGCAATTGCGTGAGCGTATCAAGAAGCGTTCCGGCCGAAAGCAACGCCGCCCCATCATCCGGATCGATGAGGTCTGCCTCCCGAAGCCGCTTGATTGCACCGAGCGTGTTCGTGTCCAAAACCTCCGGGTGCGCCCTCGCATGCAACAATTGCAGATACTGTGCGATAAACTCGATATCAACGAGACCGCCGCGTACCTGCTTGAGCGCCCAAACATCCTCCGCGCCTTTCGCCGACCAGATCCGTTCGCGCATCTCCCGAACATCGCTGGCCAGTTTCTGCTGATCACGCGGCTTCGTGAGAACGTCCTCGATAGCTGCTTCGATCTTCTCGCTGAGCTCGACAGGTCCGGAAATAACCCGCGCCCGCGTCAACGCCATATGTTCCCAGGTCCACGCCTCGCTCGCCTGATAGTTTGCAAACGACGAAAATTGCACCGCGATCGGCCCTTTGTTGCCGGAAGGCCTGAGCCTCATGTCGACCTCATAGAGCCGCCCCTCTGCCGTCGGCGACGAGATCGCGCTGATCAACCGCTGTGTCAAACGCGCATAGTAGTTGCCAACGCCAAGCGGCTTAGCCCCGTCAGAAGCCGTCGCCGCCGGGTCGAAATCGTAGATCACGATGAGATCGACGTCGCTTGTGGCCGTCATCTCGTGGCTACCGAGACGGCCCATCGCCAAAATCGCGGATGCGCCACCCGCCACCGTGCCGTGGTTGATCTCGAACTCGGCTGCAACCGCGTCATGAAGCTGCGCGATAAGTTCCTCTGCAATCAACGTATAGGCCCGTCCCGCAGCGACCGGCTCGATCACCCCCGTCAGCAGACGAATGCCGATCAGGAACATCTGCTCACGCCCGATGATACGCGCGCGGTCGAATTGCACCTCAAGATCCGTCGCCCCATGAAGCTCCTCTGAAATCAACTCGCGCATCTCGCTTTCCGTCGGCAGTGCACCGATGATCCGCGGATCGAGCACGGCATCAAACACACGCCGGTGCCGCGACAGGATTTGCGCCAGGCGAGGCGCACTCCCCATGATCATCGCAACGAACCGCATGAGTTCCGGATGTGCCTTAAGCAGCGCAAAGAGCTGCACACCCGCCGGCAAAGTCGCGAGGAACCGGTCGAAACCAACCAATGCCGCATCCGGATTGACCGTCCGGCTCAATGCCTCGATCAGCACCGGTTGCACTTCCGTCAACCGCGCCCGCGCGCCCTCGGAGCGAACTGCTGGATAGCGGCCGCGATGCCACGACCTCACCGTCGCGAGAACACTATGCGGCTGCGAAAAGCCCATGGCCTCAAGCGAGGCCAAAGTATCCGGGTCATCGTCTTCACCGGCCAGCACCAGGTTCGACATCGCCGAACTCAGTTGCGGGCCATCCTCGAACAGCGCCGCATAATGCTTCTGGACGGTCTCCAATGTGGCGCGTACGGCAGCTTTGAACTCATCGAGCGTCGCATATCCGGAAAATTGCGCAAGCGCCGTCAAGTCCTCGTCATTCGAGGGCAACTGATGCGTTTGCTCATCCCCCACCATCTGAATGCGATGCTCGATACGCCTTAGAAACTGGTAGGCCTCGGTGAGTTCCACCGCGGCCTCGGGTGCAATCCAATCCCGATCGGCAAGTTCACCGAGCATATCGAGCGTCTGCGCGCCTCTCAGCTCCGGCTGCCGGCCACCGGCAATCAGTTGCTGTGTCTGGGTGAAAAACTCGATCTCACGAATGCCGCCACGACCGAGCTTGATGTTGTGGCCGCCAACGGCAATCTTGGCAAAACCCTTATGACTATGGATCTGCCGCTTCATGGCGTGAATGTCGGAAATCGCCGCAAAGTCGAGATACTTTCGCCAGATAAACGGCGCGAGTTCCTTGAGAAACCGAGCACCTGCAGCACGGTCCCCCGCGACCGGCCGCGCCTTGATCATCGCAGCCCTTTCCCAGTTCTGCCCGAAGCTCTCGTAGTATTGCAGCGCCGCGTCCGTGGACATTGCAATCTGCGTCGCCCCGGGGTCGGGCCTGAGACGCAGGTCGGTCCGGAACACATAGCCATCCGGCGTCCGCTCATTGAGTAGGCGCACAAGATCACGCGTCAACCGGACAAAGAACGACGACGGCTCAAGCCCGTCACGGAGCTTCGCCGCCGATGCTTCGTAGAAAACAATAAGGTCGATATCACTCGAATAGTTGAGCTCGAAGGCCCCGTGCTTGCCCATGCCCAACACGAAAAAACCCGATCTCGAAGCCAGATCCCCATCTGGCCCCGCCTCTCCAAGCCAGTCGCCCTTGCGCGCTGCCGCTTCGAAAAGATGCCCAACCGCCGCCTGACACGCCGCATCCGCCGTCTCGCCCAGCGCTCGCGTCACCCGCATAATCGGCCAGACACCCCCGAGATCACTCAATGCGATGAGCAACGCCGCCTCCGACTTGAACCGCCGAAGGCGCCCCATCCCATCCTTCAACGACAGCGCCACGTCGCCAACCTCATCGAGCAGCGCAGCGGTCATTTCAGCCAGATGACGGTCGGGGTCCGCCGTTAAAATACGGTGGGTGCGACCTGCATCCTGCAAAAGAAGCTGACTTACATGCCGCGAGCCCGCCATCGCCCCGCCAAGCAGCGCCCTCACCTGCGCAATATCGAGAAGCGCACGGTCGTTGCCCGACAATTCACCGGCATCGACGGCTTGGTCCCAACTCGTTTCGAGGTCCTTGAGAAAAGCCGCCGCCCGCGCCCCGTCTCCGGCCACGGGTGCGGCGTCAATCCGTTCAGCCAACGCCCCGCCGGCCTTTATCGCTTCACCGCTCATGCATCCGCCATGGTATGAAATTCCGCCGGTTGCGCCGCAGCATCACCGGACCGGTTAACAGTCCCCGCTCGACAAACCCTGCCACGGCCTGCCGCGCCGCTGGTCGGACCAACACGCGCCCTTGGCAAACGCAGCACGACGCGCAACCCGGGGGCATTATCCTCCAGCAAGACCGTGCCACCATGCCGCCGCACGACAGCCGCGACGAGGCTCAACCCAAGCCCCGTCCCCGGCTTGCTCCGCGCTCTATCAAGCCGGACGAAACGGTCAAGCACGCGACCCCGGTCAGCTTTCGCAATACCCGCCCCGCGATCCTCAACCCATAAATACGCCTCACCCTCATCAAGCGATGCGCCGATTACGATGTCATTTTCACGGTTTTTTCCACCCCGCACAGCCTCTTCCTCGACCCCGTACTTAAGCGCATTCTCAATGAGATTGGTCAACGCCTGCGAGATCAACTGGCGCTCGCCGTCGAGATAGACCGGCGCCGGTGCCTTCACGACCAACGCGATTCCCGCCTCCTCCACCACCGGCTCATAGAACTCGCCGAGATCACGAACCATCTCGGCAACGTCGAACGTCTCGACATTATCGCCCGCCGCTCCCGCCTCGAGTCGCGCAACCCGCAGCAGCGCATTGAACGTACGCATCAAGTCGTCCGTCTCATCCAGCACCCGCTCGAGCCCCCGCCGGTAGACATCCTCGTCACCGCTGTTCGATCTGAGCGACTCTTCCACCTTCATTCGCATGCGGTTGAGCGGTGTCTTCAGATCGTGCGCGATATTATCGGAGACCTCGCGCATGCCGTGCATCAGCATCTCGATCCGCGCAAGCATAAGATTGAGCCGCCGCGCCACCGCATCGAACTCGTCCCCGCCATCGCTGCCGTCAGCCGCTTGCTCTTGGGCAACCGGAATACGCTGTGTCAGATCTCCCGCCATGATGCGGTCGGCCGTCGCGGTAATCGCCGCCAGCCGCGCCTGTAACAGCCGGTTGATCGCCCAGCCCGAAAGCAGAGCCATGCTGATCAGCGCGCCAAGACCGACGAGAAACCACCATCTCATCGTGGCCGTCAGCAACACCTGTTCCGTAACGTCGCGCGCAACCAGCAACCGCCCGCCTTCCGGCAGCCTGAGCGTTGCCCCCACGGCGTGAGCCTCATCCGGCGGCGCTCCCCCACCTGCCGCACTGCCCGAACTATAACGGAACCGCGCCGTCGCATTATCTTCGCGCAGTTCGTCCGGCCAGGCGCGCAAGGCACCGATCCAGATCGTACGCCCGTTTTCGTCAGCAAGCGCATAGCGAAATCCGCCCGACCGTCGCTCGCGCGCGGCCAGGGCCGCCACCAACCCCTGCTGGCCCGAACGCGCCGCAATCTCGCTGAGATTCTGCGTCTCGCCCAACAGGCTCTCGAAGGTCCGTTCCGTCAGCAACCGGCTGGTCTGCCAGTAAACCGCGGCAACCACGACCGCACCGGCCGCCACAAACAGCGCCAGTACCGTCATTGTGATTTTCATGCCGCTCGAGCGCCACATCATAAGCCTCAGTCCGCCTCGCCGGCCCCACCGCCACCGTCTCGCATGACGTACCCCGCGCCACGCACCGTGTGCAGGAGCGCCCTGTCGAACCCTTTGTCGATTTTGCCCCGGAGCCGCGAGATATGGACATCGATCACATTTGTTTGCGGATCGAAATGATAATCCCAGACACCTTCAAGCAGCATGGTCCGTGTCACGACCTGGCCTGCGTGCTTCATGAGGAATTCGAGCAACCGGTATTCGCGCGGTTGCAGCTGTATGGTCTGGCCGCCGCGCGCCACTCGGTGCGACAGCCGATCAAGGACGAGGTCGCCCACGCGATATGTCGTCTTCTGTTCTTCAGGCTGCGCCCGCCGCCCAAGCGCCTCCAGCCTGGCAAGCAACTCCGAGAATGCGAACGGCTTGGTGAGATAATCATCTGCGCCCGATTTCAGCCCCTTCACCCGGTCGTCCACTTCGCCGAGAGCCGACAGGATGAGCACCGGGACATCAACCCCCTCATCCCTGAGCGTGCGCACGATCGAAAGCCCATCGAGCCGCGGCAACATCCGGTCCAGCACGAGGACGTCGTATGTCTCTTCGCGCGCCATCGCCAAGCCGGTTTCGCCGTCATGTGCCACATCCGCACCGTGACCGCTCTCGCGTAGCGCTTTGACGATATAGGCCGCTGCTTCGGCGTCGTCT
>CAZWCL010000190.1:0-7039 GCA_964632265.1 uncultured Hyphomicrobiaceae bacterium
CTTGCGGCCACCACCGTCGTCTGGTTTCGGTTGTTTGAACCACAAGCCTGCGAGCCGTGACGGCGCACAAGCGAGAGCAAGACCACATCAGGACGATCCACGGGCAGGCTCGCGTTCACCGCTTTTGTGAAGGCCGCCATCGCATAGCGCGAGGCCGGCCCCCAGTCGCCGTCGATCCGGCCATGATAGCAACCGACCCGCCGCAACTCGTTCTGCAGGTCCTTGATGACGGCAACGGAAGTGGTTGCAGCCGGCACCGGCACCGCGGCGACGATCTGAGGCGGCGGCGCGATTGCCAGTCGTCCAATGCGGCCACTTTCGCGCGGCCAAGGGGCCGCCCGGCTCTCTATCGGCGCCGTACGAGGCTCCGACGCATCATGAGATGTTCGTCGATCGGCCTGCACCACCCGCACTTCCAGTTTCTGACGCTTGCCAGACCCTTCCGCTCCGTTCGATTTGGTTGCAGAAGCCGCCGCGCCGGACGATCTTCCGACCGCAGCCGGTGCATCAGATGATTGCGAAATCGGCATTAGCCCGGTCACCTGCCAGGTCTCGGGCGGGTTGGCATCCTCGTAGCCAACCCGCTCGAGAACCTCGCCATCGATCGGGACGAATAATGCGAACACCACGGCCCCAATCACCGCCAACGCCCATACACCAGCCCGCAACATTCGAAACTCCCAACTCAAACGTCTTGGCGAACGGCCCGGCAAGACGACTACTCAAATCGACACCCGCAACATGGTAAACAACACGTATACGTCAGGTTTAACACTGCTCACTACGACCGCCCACAACTTTTAATTGTCCTCAGCTCGCACAATAATCACCTAAAGGTTGAGCTCGCGGCCGTCAGCCGATGTTGATAACCAAAACCCCGGTGGATAACCTTTCGATCCAACAAACCGGTGCAATTCCGCCACAATTAATCTCCCTCACGACCTACGCATCGGGAATCGTGCGAAATTTTCCACGAATCGCGATACCTCAAATGGCAGAGGGGCGCCGTCGCAGACTCTCGTCTGAGGCGGTGTTTGTCTTTCGAGTTGGGTTTTCCACAATCAGTCGACCTAGCGGGGTCAACCGATGTGCAAAACCTCATCCGGAATGTCTGCTGCTTGGCAGCGTATCAAAATGCGTGCTCGCCGGTTGCCGTCGTTGTTTGGGGAAACACGATGGAGCTCAACGATCGGTTCGAAACGACTGTCTGATGCGCCGTGGTTGTCAGCAAACCCGTACGACACTCTCTCATCTAAAAATGTCCGCTGCGGACATGTTCGCGCCGTATTGCGTTTCGTCGTCAGGGTTGCAGTTTCGCCAGTACCACCTCACGACACGAACGTGTCTGCTCCAGAATGGAGAGGGCAATGAGACATGCTCTGGGCGCTTTAGGCGTCCTAGCGGCTAGTGTACTCTTAGTAGTATCGGCCGCGATGAACTGGCGTTTTGGGTTCCAACTCGGGGTGACTGAATTCGATAGTCATCTCTATGCATCCGCGAGTGCAGCCGCGGACTGTATGAAGGCATTGGTGCCTTTCTTAATCTTTGCTGCAATACGAAACCGCATGTGGAGCCAAGCGCTCGCTGCGGGTCTCGTATGGGGCGTTGTCACGGTTTATTCGTTGACCTCCGCCCTAGGCCACGCCGCACTCAACCGAGGGGATACCTCGGCCAAGCGTGCGAGCGAGGTTCAGGCCTATAAGGATTTGCGTGCTGACTTGGACCGCGCGAAAACTCAGCTTGGCTGGGTTCCGGCGCACCGTCCGGCAGCAACCGTGCAATCCGATCTGAACGGCCTGCAAAACCAGCGTCGGTGGAGAGCGACCAAAGGGTGTACTGATGTCACCGTTGCCGCATCTCGCCGTTTTTGCGACAATCACGCAAAGCTGGCCGCTGAGCTCGCGTCTGCCAACGAGGCGGCGAAGCTCGAATCCAGGATCGCCGAATCTCAGGCGAAACTGGGCAAGCTGGATGGTGTGACCCATTCCTCTGCTGACCCGCAGGCTGCTGTCCTGGCCAAGGTCGCTGGCGTATTCGTCAGCGGTATCAAGGTCGAGGACGTACAGATGGCGCTGACGATTTTTATAGCGCTGCTGCTGGAAGTTGGCTCAGGACTGGGCATGTACATTGCCTTCAGCCAATGGCGTATCAAACATGCTGTGACGGTTACCCGTGAAGAGGTCGCTCAACCTCTCGCCGATAACGACAGCCAACCGATCGCCATCAACACGGTCGAGACCCCTGAAGATGAGGTCGCGACGATCACAATCACCAAGCCTGCAGATGGAGCTAATGACAATGTTGCACTACCAAAACTCGCCGCACCAACGGCAGATACAGTCAACGACGTCGAGCGCTACCGCGAGGAGCGCACTGAGGACAAGTCGGGATCGACCCTGACAGCCCAGGAACTCTATGAAGACTACTGCACTTGGTGCGAGGATCAGCAAAAGGAGCCGTTGGCACTTCCAACATTCGGTCGTGAGTTTGGTGAACTAGGCGTGCAGAAGGCAAAAGTCTCAGGACGTGTGCGATACATCGGTGTTGCTTTACGATCTGTGCAGAGTGACCGGGAGGATAAGAATCAGCCGGCCACGATTGTCAAAGCCGCCTGATCCACTCAGATCAGGTTTACGGGAAGGGTCGCGCATCGCGCGGCCCTTTTTGTTTGTCAAAAGCGCGCCAAAGACTAACCGTCTTTCGCCATGTAATTTCAAACGGCGGTCGTCTTTCGGCCGCCGTTTCGCGTTTCAGCCGATCTGCGATGCCTGTCGCGCCAATTGCCGGATCGCATCCCAGTCCGACGCGCCAACAGCCGCCGCCGGCGCCACCCATGATCCACCGACGCAAGCGACGTTTGGCAAAGCCAGATAGTCCCGCGCATTCGCCGACGTTATCCCCCCCGTCGGGCAGAACGTGATGTGCGCCAGGGGTGCCGCCCAGGCCTTGAGCGCCGCCGTGCCGCCATTCACTTCGGCCGGAAAGAACTTTTGAAAAACGAACCCCATGTCCGCGAGCGCCATCGCCTCTGACGGCGTTGCCACACCAGGCATCAATGGAACCTTCCAGTTCATCGAAGCCTCGATGAGACGTGGTGATGCCCCCGGCGACACGAGAAACTGCGCCCCGCTCTCGATTGCCTTTTCCCCGGCCTCCGGCGTCAGCACGGTACCCGCGCCAACCACAACACGTCCGCTGGCCGCATCAGCCATCTCCCGGATCGCCGCCAGGGCACTATCGGTGCGCAGCGTCACCTCGATGACGACTAGCCCGCCATCGCTCAGCGCCCGCCCCAATCCGGCCGCGTGCGCCACGCTCTCTACCGTCACGACCGGGATTACGGGCTGGCGCAGCAGCGTTGCAAAATCCATATTCCGGTTCACCGTCTCGCATCCTCACTCGTCTTTGCTGGAGCATCGCCGGTCTGCTCTCGCACCCAATCGAGAAACGGCGCATGTCCACCCGCGACCGGCACAACCACGGCTGCCGGAACATCGTAAGGGTGCGTCGTCACGAAGGCGGCGATCGCCGCTTCGGCCTTGCCACGAACCGTCTTGAGTACCATCACGCACTCATCGTCCTCATGAACCGCGCCGTCCCATTCGTAGACCGAGACACCGCCCGGCATAACGTTCGCGCAAGCCACATGTCCCTGCCCGACTAGCACACGCGCCCCGGCCAGCGCGCTGGCCCGGTCAGGCCACGTTGTATAGATCAGTACCGGTTCCGCATCGTCACGCATTCACTTAGCCCGATTAACATCGCCCGATCATTTGCCCGCCGGCCACCTTGCCCTTTGCCAGCAAACGGTCCATGCCTAACATCGGCGACACGATAAATCCCGTAAATAGCTGTCACGCCGGTCGAGATAAAATATGCCCTGCCATCCAAC
This sequence comes from uncultured Hyphomicrobiaceae bacterium, assembly GCA_964632265.1. Lineage (GTDB taxonomy): Bacteria > Pseudomonadota > Alphaproteobacteria > Rhizobiales > Hyphomicrobiaceae > CAJQQK01. The sequence goes on from CAZWCL010000190.1 coordinate 3,893, forward strand.
CAAGTTCGATCGTATCGGGTTTGTTGCCAGCGAAAACGAGAGCGCGCAGGAAGCGCTTGCAGCCCTTACAGCCAAATACGACCATGTCCATCCATCCGAGGCCCAGGTCATTGTCGCCCTCGGCGGCGACGGCCTGATGCTCGAGACGATCCATGCCCACATGAACGACGGCGTGCCGGTCTATGGCATGAACCGGGGTTCAGTTGGCTTTCTCATGAACGAATATAGCGTCGAAGATCTCATTGAACGCCTGGAAGGCGCCGAGATCACCGCGCTGCATCCCCTCTCCATGACTGCGACCGATATTGACGGTGAAATTCACCAACAGGTGGCGATCAACGAAGTTTCTTTGTTCCGCCAGACCCATCAGGCGGCGAAGCTCCGCGTATCCGTTGACGGCAAGGTACGTCTTTCGGAGCTTGTTGCCGACGGGCTGCTCGTGGCCACACCATCGGGTTCGACCGCCTATAACCTTTCCGTACAGGGACCCATCCTGCCGATTGGCGCCCCGCTATTGGCGCTTACCCCGATCAGCCCCTTCAGGCCCCGCCGCTGGCGCGGCGCCCTTTTGCCAAATGCTGCCCGCATCGACATAGAAGTCATGTCACCGCATCTGCGTCCAGTCGGCGCCGTTGCCGACAACCGTGAAACCCGCTCGGTCGTCAGCGTCCGTATCCAGGAAGACCCTGCAGCCGAGTACCTCATGATGTTCGACCCGGGCCACAATCTCGACGAGCGCATCCTCACCGAACAATTCGGCTACTGAATGAAGCTCAGCCGTCCAGCGCTGATCTCTTCGCTCGCCCCGCGTATCGGCGAATTAGAGCGTTTCAGGTTTAGACTGAAGGGCTCATAGGGAGTGCACGCGACCCGCCACATTGTGGCCCCCCTCGGAGACCGGCCGTCGGCGGAGTAGCCGTGAGAGATGAAATCCTTAGATCGTTTCCACCTTAGCCGGAAACGATCTAGCCGACCATCTTGCCATCTTCATCGACTTCCGGCCGGTTGATCGTCATGATCGTCTCAGGGCTCACCCACGAATAGTCCATATAGCCGAGCCGCGAGAGAGCCATCATCCGGCCTTGATCTACAAACCCATCCGAGATGATCTCATCATCGATGTAGATACCGACGACCTGCCCAATGACCGCGAAGTTGCCCGGCGCCCCCCCAGGTTCGCCCGGCGGCAGCTCGATTGTCTTCCAGTGCCGGCACTCCAATGCTGCCGGGCTTTCCTTGACCCGTGGCGGCGCGACCATCGTCGATTTCGTGGCCGTCAGTCCCGCGATCGGAAATTCGTCGACCCCGTGCGGCACTGCCGCCGAAGTCACGTTCATCTCATCACGCAGCGCATACGTCGCCATCGAACAGACAAACTCTCCCGTCTCCTCGATATTACGCAGGCTATCCTTCACGCCGGATGAGCCGAAAATCACGTAGTGCGGCTTCTCACTGATGGCATTGAAAAAGCTATAGGGCGCGATGTTGCAAACACCGTCCTTGCTAAGGCTCGAGATCCACCCAATCGGCCGCGGCGCGACCAGCGCCTTGAACGGATCGCGGGTCAGACCGTGCTTGTTTTCGCGAGTTTCGTAGAACAATCGACATGTCTCCTGCCACGAACGCCGGCTTCAGCGTTCTCTCTTTGTTGAAAGTTTGAAAGCATCAAACGAAGGCTTCAACCTTGTGCCGGCGCCTGCCAATGCGTCGTAATCTCATCGACATCGGGCCGGTCGCGGTCCGCCTGCTGTTCGCTGGCCGTGCCGATATAGATGAAGCCAGCGACATCCTCGTTCTCACCAAGCCCCAACACCTGCTTAACACCGGGGCTAAAGGCGGTCCATTCAGTGATCCAGCTTGTCCCATAGCCGAGCGCGTTGGCGGCGAGGCATAGGTTCATGCAAACGGCTCCGGTCGACAGGCGCTGCTCGATCTCTGGCACCTTCTCAGGAATGATTCGCGAAACTACGGCAATAACGACCGGGGCGCGCAAGAACCGCTCGCGCTCCGTCTCCAACCGAACCTCGGAGCTCCCCTGCGGGTCTTCCCGTTGAAACACCGCCGCAACGCGATCGCCGAATTTGGCCCGCGCCTCTCCCTCAAGCACCACGAACCGCCATGGCGCGAGCTTTTTATGGTCCGGCACACGTGCCGCCGCCTGCAATATCCGCCTGATCTCACCCGCGCCCGGGCCGGGCTCACCGAGCATGGCAGGCCGCGAAGAACGTCGTTGCAGTAGGAAATCCAACACGGACTCAGTCATAGTGCGCGTTCCATGCGGTTTAGGCTGAAATAAATGATCGTTTCACTGTATTATAGACTGAACACGCTCACTATGACGAGGGGTATCACGTGGCACGGCGACGCCAGGCATCGATATTGCGAGAAATCCGGATTCATGCAGCCGCGGCGTGCTCGGCCCTGGTTTTGGCTGCCGCTGCGCCGCCCGCCATCGCCGCCGAAACGGATGCCGCCCAACCTGACGATGCCCGCCCCGCCACAACCGTGCAACCGCGCTTGATTGTCGTGTTCGACGGCTCCGGCTCTATGTGGGGGAAGATGCCTGGAAGTGACGCGACCAAGTTGCAAGTCGCGCGTGAGGCATTGCGCAATGCCCTGACAGCGTCCGGCCGCGACATCGCCATAGGCCTCACGACCTTCGGTGCCCGCAGTGGCAGCTCCTGCAGCTCAGCCGAGACACGCCTCAGCCCGGCCCCCGGCCAGGTCGGCACCTTTCTGAACGAACTTTCCAGCTTCAATCCCCAGGGCCGCGGCCCCATCGGCCTCGCCCTTCAAACGGCTGTTGACGCCCTCAAAACCGCCCCCTCAAACGCCGATCGCCTTCTGGTCATTCATGACGGCCCTGACAACTGCAGCAACGACGTCTGCGCCGTTGCCCGCGAACTCGCAACGACCCGGCCGGGCCTCGCCGTCGACGTAGTATCTCTGGACTTGAAGACATCTCAACGAGGCACCCTCGAATGTCTGACAAACGCCACTGGCGGCACGCTTGCCGAAGCCTCTGACGCCGCGACCGCAAAGCGCGCCATCGAACGCGCCGTTGCAACCCTCGCCACGAACGCCCGCCCCCTGGAGGGAGCGCAGACGTCGCGCCGCCACCCACCGGCACCGAAAAAGCCCGCAACG
>CAZWCL010000191.1:0-6968 GCA_964632265.1 uncultured Hyphomicrobiaceae bacterium
GATGGCGTAGACCCCGGCCAGACAGATAACCATCGCCAAAAGCTCAGGCCGGTCAGTTACCCAGAATATGACGACGCCAGCCGCGATCTGAATGGCGGCCATTGCCGCGCAAACCATCAGGATCATCCGGTAGGCTGTGTTGCACGTCGCGGCAAGACGCTCTTCCGGTGCCTTGACGACAAGCTGGCTGAGCCCATTATTCGCCATCACGCGGACAAGTTCGAAGCAGGTTACCGCTGTCGCGGCGATACCAAATTCCACGGCGCTGAGATATCGCGCAAGGATGATCGTGGTGATTATTCTTGAAAACCGGTTGAACAGCTCACCGAGCCCCAACCAGCCGAAGTTTCTCATTAGACGGTCTCGGCCAACCCGACCGACAACGCCTGAACTCAGCTTTGATGCTGTCTGAGAAACCACTTACACGACTCCGCACTACGGTACGTTTCAGGTTTAACCAATCGTCGTTAATATAGACTTCTGAAATCCCATAAATACTGAAAAAAAACGACCTATTAATGAACGAAACAAAACAGAACAAGTCCTGGCCAAGGCCGGAACTTGCGGTCAAAGCGCGGATATATTGGATCAGGCGCGTAGGCCAGGGCGGCGGGAGGCAAACGACAGCGCCGACCTCTCCAGAACGCCGAATAGACGCGATGGTATTATTAATTTCGCACCGGCTGCCGCGATCGTAACACCGCTCCGGTTCGGCTCCTCGATCAGCATACGCGGATATAAGCCAACAGCCCGCGCTATCAGCCGCGCCGCAAGGCCCCGCTGCTCCGAATAAACCGCACGTCGCGCCAGATACCGCAACTGATACGCCTCCGCGCGACGACCATGGCGTTTCACCAATTCCGGCGCATACGACGCAACACGATCTTTGAACCGCCGCCAGCTCGCCAATTGCTTCTCCACATTGGCCGATAGACCACCGCTATTCACGCGATAAAGTGTCAGCGCCTCGTCCACATAGCCAAAGCGGCATTTTCCAAGAACCGCCAACCGCATCCAGCACTCGACATCTTCGGATTGCCGGAAACTTTCATCAAACCAACAGGTTCGCCCCTTCTCGGCATCAAAAAAAGCGATCCGTTCGAGTGATTGCCGACGCAAGACCGGCACAGATCCATTTCCGATGGGGTTGCGACAGAAAAAATCTTCGACAGAAAACTGCCTTGTCTTCGGGCTTTGGACGAGGCCTATGTCATTGCCCACTTCATCGATAAGCCTCGACGCGCTGAAACTCACATCAAGCAACGGTTCGCTCTCGAGCTGCGCGACGTGCCGCTCCAGTTTCGTCGGCATCCAGATATCGTCGGCATCCAGAAAAGCAACATAAGTTCCACGCGCCAATCGTATGCCGCTGTTGCGCGCGCCTGCCAGTCCCCGGTTCTCCTGGTTGACCACTTCGACCCGGCAATCGCTCACACCGCTTGCGATTTCTGGTCCCCGATCACTTGATCCATCATCGATAACGAGCACTTCGAAATCTTCAAAAGTCTGCGCCAGAACAGATCGCAGAGTTTCTTCGATGTAGCGCTCAGTTTGATAGAGCGGCACAACCACGGAAACTTTGGGCATATCTTAAACCTCACGTGCTGCAGGTGTTACGCCGGTATCGGCCGGCGTTTGCACGCCGCTGCCAACCAGCACCGCAGCCATTGCCCGCGCAGTCGCCATCGGCTCAAAAAGCACCAGGCCCGGCGCAACCATGAGCATTTCTTTGAGATAGCGTAACGCTTCGCCTCGCCCCTTACCGTGCTCCAGCGCACGGCGGGCACAGTAACGAAGCATGGCACCACGCGAGCGCGTTCGGTGGGCCGCGACAAGCTCAGGTGCAATCCGGTTCGCCGCATCAAGCAGTTTTCCGTGACTGATCAGCATGGTCTCGAGATCAGCCGAAAGCCCGCCAGGTGTAATCCGGTAGCTTGCGAGCACGCGATCTATGCCGCGTAGCCGCCCCCCACGCACCAAGGCGCGAAACAACCACTCCTGGTCTTCAACGGAGCGAAGATCTTCATCAAACAGCCCGACACGCTGGAACGCAGATCTCCTGACCACGATCAACGCTGTACACGGGTTGGATTTCAGCAGGTCAGCGGCGGAAAGCCCCTGAAGCCGTGGCTTCGTTTCAGACCCCGCTGGCCGGCCATCATTGTCGATCTTCCTGATCCGTGCATAAGACACATCCACGCGAGGATCGGCCAGATTTTCCAGATGGCGCGCGAGATACTCACGATCCCAAAGGTCATCTGCATCGAGAAACGCAACAAACTCGCCCTGAGCCGATTTGATGCCCGCGTTGCGCGCTGCCGATAGCCCCTGAACCGGTTGTTCTACGATGCGTAACCGAGGCTCGGCCGCCGAAATGTTACGCAAGATTTGAACCGTACCGTCGGTGCAATTGTTGTCTACCGCTACAATCTCAAATTCGGAAACTGTCTGCGCCTGAACGCTCGCGATGGTTTCGGCAACTGTCGCCGCGACATTAAAGCAGGGAATGACCACACTGGCGAGGGGCTTGGACATGGAAAACTAACACTCCATCAACGCACAAACTATTCCGAACCATGCCCCTTATAAATTAAGAAATTGATGACCAAGAATTATTGTTTGCATATATAACTCAGACGCCGGACCGATGTCGACGCAAAACTAAAAATAACAAAAAATCAATGACCATTAATAATGTACTAAACATGAATTACCAGGGGCAAAAAATGTCAGAACGGTAAAATGCAGATTGGCGGATTAATGTGCACGAAATAATTCATGCGTCAAAATGAGAGGTGAGGAACGTCGTCTTAGCCGAGTGGGTCCAGTCCATGCAATCGCCGGCAACGAGCACAACAACAATCTCCGGGCGCTTCGCTTCTGACGAGAGCCCACTATGGGAAACAGACAGCCCGTATCCTCGCGAACGCCTTATTTCTTTGTTCGATCTGGATGTCTCTGACACAACGCTCGAAGCGGCCGCCTTCTGGCTCGTTCGACGCGCCAACTCCGCCATTCCCACCCGCGTAAGTTTCCTGAACGCAGATTGCGTGAATATCATGCATCGAGATGTCGGCTACCGCGAAGCGCTCGCAACCTCTGACAGGATCTACGCCGACGGTTCCGGCGTCCGCCTGGCTGCCCGGATGGCTGGCCATGAACTCCTCGACAACGTCAATGGAACGGATCTTTTTCCAATCCTGTGCGCCGAAGCGGCCCAATCAGGCGTCGGCATCTATTTGTTTGGCGCCAAACCCGGCCGTGCCGCCATGTCGGGACGGCTCATGCAACAGCTCCACCCCGCATTGACGATCAGCGGTTCTCATCACGGCTATATCGATGAGGCCGGCGAAGATCGCCTCATCGACGAGATCAATGCATCCAGCGCCGGGATCGTTCTGGTCGCACTCGGCGCACCGCGCCAGGAGTTGTGGCTCCGCAAACATGCCGGACGTCTAAACGCACCGGTCGTGATCGGGGTTGGCGGCCTTTTCGACTACTATTCAGGCAGTATCCCGCGAGCGCCACTTGTTCTTCGCCGGCTAGGTCTTGAATGGACTTGGCGCCTTGCCATGGAGCCGCGCCGGCTGGCGAGGCGTTACATTATTGGCAACGCCGAGTTTCTCTTGCGCGTTCTCGCAGAGCGACTGCGCTCGAAACCATCAAAACCTGCCGACCATTTTGGCTAAGACATATCCCCGGATCGCACTCATTCCATATCAACGCGTGAAGTACCCCGTCATTGCGATCGCGGACAGCGGTCACTGACGCATACGAAGCGGTCTGCGGGAACCGAGACATCAGCGCTATTCGGCGGCGCAATGATAAATTGCCGGTCATCGAAAGACTTGAGAACACCGGATATCTCGAAGCGGCTGCCACGCAATCTCAACCGTACGGTTTGGCCGACGCCCGCCTTGGTAGATTGTTGCCCGCCACCTGCCGCCGCACCTGTCCCCGCGCTCGCCGCCGAGCGCAACCGCTCCTCGAGCTCTAAGCGAACACGTTCCTCCTCGGTCCATTCGCCAACGGCTTCAGCATCATTATTGGTCGGTCCGGGTGCGGCATCAGGGCGGTCGCGAGCAAGACGTTCCTCAACCAGGGCAGCCGCGAGCCGCTCGGAGAGAACGGATTCATTCTTGAAGCGAAGGCGCTCCGTCTGCGCTAACGCTTCAGCTTCGCGCCGCGCCGTATCAGCTTTCTTGCGTGCCCGAACGAGACGTTTGCGCTCAGCCGTCTCAACTTCACGCAGCCGAAGCTCGAGCGCAGCACGTTGCTTGGTCTCGGCCGCCGCCTTTGCTGCGGCGGCGCGTTGGCGTTCCACCTCTTCGGCTGCGCGCCGTTTCGCCTCCACTTGTTCCTCTCGTCGACGCGCTTCTGCCGCAGCCTTCAACGCCGATTGGCGCCTCGCCGCTACCTCTCGAGCTTCGCGCAGCGCACGCTCGGCAGCTCCCCGGCGTTTCCTTTCCGCCGCCGCTTTCGCCGCGGCCACGCGCTTGCGTTCGGCTTCGTCAACAGCACGTTGCTTCGCCGCCGCTTTTTCCTTTTGCTGTCGTGCCGCCGAAGCGGCCTTCAACGCAGCAAGACGTCTTGCCTCCGCCGCCTCGGCTTCGCGCCGGGCGCGTGTTTCGGCCGCCCTGATATCTCCATCGGAGCTGCCGGGTTTTGAAACATCCAATGCATTTGCCTTGACAGCCTTTTTCTTTCGCTCTGCAGCCAGCGCCATCTGCGCAGCCTTTAATTGTGCAGATGACCGCTCGGCCGCTTGCCGGACCTTCGCCAACTCTTCTTCCGCTTCCAGGCGTCGCCGCCGTTCCGCCTCGGTCGCGGCGCGCTGCTTTTCGAGCGCTTTCATCTGTCGCGCCTGCCACCGCTCCAGCTCTTTGCGCGAAATCGTTCGCGCATCCGGGAGGCGCCGCCGGTCCTCAAACACCGGTCCGGTCTTCTGTTCCGCCTGCGCCAACTGAAAGGGTGAGAAGCGGCCCGGCTCGGCTGAAAGTGATGAAGGGAAAACCAGACTGATCAGCACAGTCAGCGAGATGCTCGTGTAACGCTTGGGCATGAATAACACTCCGTAAACCACGTTATACACACCACCCTGCCCACCTCACTTCTAGTCGAACCACCCAGCGTTTGGCCAGTCATCTTGCTCAAACATTCCAGCCCTGAAATCTCGTGGCGTGCGCCTCTGGTTCGCCATAATTGGCTAAGGCATCCACTGAATCTCGGGCAAAAATTCATGTCAGCAACCGGGTTGAATGTATGGGCGGGCCGTGTGTATCCTTGCTGCGCGAGAGATGAACATCGGATCATCCTTCAAGCTTCAATCGTGATCCGAGCAGTTCCTGTCCCGCCGTCTGGGGAGGCGCGTGGTAGTCGGTTCAACATCGTCCACCCGTGAAACATGCAAAGTTTTGCGATGCCTCACCATCGGTCGAATGCAAGCGCGCAATTTGCGTCGTATCACTCCCAAGCCGTACATCCCGAACGAGCCTTCAAGGGTTCACCGCGACCAGCAAAATATTCGATCGTATTCTTACCAGGTATCGCCGGCTGGTTGCGTGCCGCTGGACACGGAAGCAATGCGCATTTGAGCGCCGGTCCGCAGACGCGCGGCCTTTGGTCGGCAACAATACTCCGGCCAATTCTGCTATTTCTCATTCTGGTGGTGCTTTCGGCGACAACGACATTGGCGCAAACGAAGGTGCCGTCACGCGAACGACTAAATAGCGGCACCGTCAGCATCATCACCGGCCAGCCACACTACCTCAGCTCCCGCCTTGCGTCGGACCTATCCGCTGTTTTGGACGAAGGCGACAATTTGCGCGTTTTGGCAATTGCCGGACGCGGCGCAATCTCGGATCTCATCGACACGCTGCTCCTCCGCGGTATCGACATCGCTATCGTACCTGCTGACGTCGTCGATTACGTCGACAAAAACAAGATGTTACCGGCGATGACGCGCAAGCTGCGCGTTGTCTCCCGCCTGTACAATAAGATTGCTCATCTGGTCGCCGGGCCGGGCATCCAGTCGCTCGACGATCTGCGCGGCAAGAAAATAAACATCGTCAGCCGCTACCATGGTTCCTACGTTGTCGCCGAGAACGCCTTAAAGCAGGCCAACATCGAATTTGAGCCGGTCTACCTTGACCAGCGGCTCGCTCTCCAGCGCGTTGAAAACGGCGCGATCGCGGCGACCTTGATCATGTCTGGCAGGCCCAATCCCCTGCTCGACGAGTTCCGAGGCCGCCGACTCCGCCTGATCGACCTGCCGTTTACGCCGCAATTACCGGACGCATACTTCCCAATCGAGCTTAAGAGCAATGATTACCCGGGCCTTATTCTACCCGGACAAACCATTCGTACCATCGCAACACCATCGATTATGATGGTCTATGACTTCCCGGAAAAGTCACCCCGACGCGAGAAAGTGACGAGATTTATTGACGCGTTCCTGGCGCGCCTGCCTGATCTCCAACAATCACCGCGCCACCCACGCTGGCGCGATGTGAACCTTGGTGCTGCCATAGCTGGGCTACGGCGCTATGAAACCGTCGTCCAGTGGCTAAGCACAAACAAGCCCGAACCCGTCGCCGCCCGCCGGCCCAACCAGAAAGGTCGCCGCAGCGTTCAAGAATTATTCCGCGCCTTCATCGCCGCCGAATCCGCAAAAGGTGGCGCTGAGCAACTTCTCCGCCTCGAAAAACCGGAACTCTTTGCCCGCTTCAGAGCGTGGCAAAAGCAGCAACGCGAATCGCCTGCGCCGACGGTACAAACGGCATCAAAATCGAAACCCAGTCTTCGCGCTCTGTTTCGTGAATTCATCGACGCCGAAGCGACCCGCATAGGCCGAGACAACGTCCTCGCTCTGACGAAGAAAGAGCTCTTCGACCGCTTCCTGGAATGGCGCAAACAAGCCGGCGGGCAGTAACTTGACCATCACTCATCAACGAACGGCGGCGGCCGAG
>CAZWCL010000192.1:0-6962 GCA_964632265.1 uncultured Hyphomicrobiaceae bacterium
CGACTATGGCCATTACGGCGGTCTCTTCATCCGCATGGCCTGGCACTCGGCGGGCACATATCGCATTGGCGATGGTCGCGGCGGCGCCTCCAGTGGCACCCAGCGCTTTGCACCCCTCAACAGCTGGCCGGATAACGCCAACCTCGACAAGGCCCGCCGTCTGCTCTGGCCGGTAAAACAGAAGTACGGCAACCAGATTTCATGGGCCGACCTCATGGTTCTCGCCGGAAACTGCGCGATAGAATCGATGGGCGGCAAGACCTTCGGCTTTGCCGGCGGCCGCGCCGACATCTGGGAGCCCGAAGAAGACATCTACTGGGGCCCAGAAAACACCTGGCTCGGCGACGAGCGCTACACCGGCGACCGCGTTCTCGAAAACCCGCTGGCCGCCGTCCAGATGGGCCTCATCTACGTCAACCCAGAGGGCCCGAACGGCGAACCTGATCCGGTTGCCTCCGGCCGCGACATCCGAGAAACGTTCGCGCGCATGGCCATGAACGACTACGAAACCGTAGCGCTCACTGCCGGCGGCCACACCTTCGGCAAATGCCATGGCGCCGCCCCGCCCGACGAACATGTCGGCCCGGAGCCCGAGGGCGCTGAAATTCAGCATATGGGCCTCGGCTGGATGTCCAACTACGGCAGCGGGCACGGCAGCGACGCGATCACCAGCGGCATCGAAGGCGCCTGGACGCCCAACCCCACCAAGTGGGACGGCGGCTATTTCGACGTTCTCTTCAAGTACGAGTGGGAGCTTGTAAAGAGCCCGGCCGGTGCTTGGCAGTGGACGCCGAAGGACCTCAAGGAAGAGGACATGGCGCCGGATCCGCAAGATCCCTCGAAGAAGAAGCCGATCATCATGACCACCGCCGACATGTCGATGCGCATGGACCCGGCTTACGAACCGATCTCCCGCCACTTCCGCGACAACCCGGAAGAATTCGCCGATGCGTTTGCACGCGCCTGGTACAAGTTGACCCACCGCGACATGGGCCCGGTCGCCCGCTACCTCGGCCCGGAAGTGCCCGCCGAGGAACTGATCTGGCAGGACCCGGTACCTGCCGTCGACCATGACCTGATCGACGGCAGTGACGCCGCCGCCCTCAAGGACAAAATCCTCGCGCTCGGCCTCTCTGTCTCCGAACTGGTCTCGACGGCTTGGACCTCGGCCGCCACGTTCCGCGGTTCCGACAAGCGCGGTGGTGCCAACGGCGCACGCATCCGTCTCGAGCCGCAAAAGAATTGGGAAGCCAACCAGCCAGAACAGCTCTCCAAGGTTCTCGCGGCTCTTGAAGGGGTCCAGGCCGAGTTCAACGGGGCTCAGTCCGGCAACAAGAAGGTGTCGCTGGCCGACATCATCGTCCTTGCTGGCGCCGCCGGCATCGAGAAGGCCGCCAAGGACGCCGGCCACAACGTGACCGTCCCGTTCACGCCGGGCCGCACCGACGCCACGGCCGAACAGACGGACGTCGAATCCTTTGAGGTTCTCGAGCCGACCGCGGATGCCTTCCGCAACTACCTCAAGGAAGGCAAGCATGCCCTGTCTCCGGAAGAGCTGATGGTCGACAAGGCCAACCTGCTGACGCTGACCGCGCCGGAGATGACGGTGCTTCTCGGCGGTATGCGCGTCCTTGGTGCAAACCATGGCAACGCCGCCCATGGGGTTCTCACGAAAGAACCCGGCAAGCTGACCAACGACTTCTTCGTCAACCTGGTTGGCATGGACGCCAAATGGGAAGCCGCCGACTCGGAAGGTCAGATCTTCAACGGCAAGGACCCCAAAACCGGCGAAACCAAATGGACGGCAACTCGTGTCGACCTTGTCTTCGGTTCGAACTCGCAACTGCGCGCGCTCGCCGAGGTCTATGCCCAGCACGATGCCAAGGAAAAGTTCGTCAAGGACTTTGTCGCCGCCTGGAACAAGGTGATGATGGCCGACCGCTTCGATCTCTCGACCTGAAGCCGCATCGTCTGAAACAACCGATGACCCGCCGGGGAGCCTCAGCTCCCCGGCGTTTTTGTTTAGAGTATCCGCCTTGGTCGGAAACGATCTAGTCATCTAGCCATCAATTTCCACCAGGTCTTTCCCTGGGCGGCGCCCGCATCCGGTCGAGTGCCCCCTGCAGAATGATCCCGGCGGCCATCTTGTCGATCAATTCGGCCCGTCGTTTGCGGCTGCGGTCCGCCTCGATCAACAACCGCTCAGCCGCCTGCGTCGTCAATCGTTCATCCCACAACAGGATCGGTAACCGGCTCTTTTCGTTGAGATTGCGCGCAAACGCTCGTGTCGCCTGCGCCCGTGGACCGTCACGACCATCCAGATTGACGGGCAGCCCCAGCACGAACCCCGCCACATCATGCTCGGCTGCAACGGCTAGCAGCGTCACCACATCGACCGAGAACTTCTTGCGCCGGATCGTGTCGAGCGGCGAGGCCACCATCCGCCCGACATCCGACAGTGCCATCCCGATCGTCCGCGTACCAAGATCAAGCCCAAGCAGCCGCCGGCCATCGCCCAGCCGCTCACGAAATGCCTCGACATCCTCATATGTCGTGCCTCGAACAGGCTCGCCGGTGCCCTCACCGCCCGCTTCACTTGTCATGGATCGCCTCGCCTGTTAGCGCCTAGATGATTGCCCTCGGGCCACAAACGCGAACCGCAATCTTGTCGCCGCGAGCGCCCCTCGCTACCTTCGCCCCCAATACCCTGACACCCTGACACCCCATACCCCATCCAACGGAGATCCCACCGATGAAAATCACATGGTTCGGCCATTCCACCTTCCGCCTGGAGACCGGCTCAAGCGTCATTCTGATCGACCCTTTTCTCAAGGGAAACCCGTCCTTCGACAACGCCGGTCTGGACTTCGCCGACGCCATCAAGGGCGTCACCCACGTCGCCCTGACCCACGGCCACGATGATCATATCGCTGACGCCGCTGAAGTGTGCAAAACAAATGGCGCCACGCTTTTTGCAACGTTCGAGCTTGCCCAGCACATCGGTGCGGAAAAATTCGAACCGATGAACACCGGCGGCACCGTCGCAGCCGATGACTTCTCCATCACGCTGACCGACGCGCTTCACTCCTCTTCATCGGGCGGCACCTACCTCGGCAATCCCAACGGCATCGTAGTCACCACCAATGAAGGCCCCGTCGTCTATCATATGGGCGACACCGACATTTTCCCCGGCATGGAATTGGTCAACGAACTCTACAAGCCGACCGTCGGCATCGTCCCGATCGGCGATCGTTTCACCATGGGCGCCAAACCAGCCGCGCTGGCCTGCAAGAAATACTTCCAGTTCAACACCGTCATTCCCTGCCACTACGGCACATTCCCGATCATCGACCAAACCGCCGACAAGTTCATTTCCGAGGCGTCGGGCCAGAACGTGCAAACGCCGGAGGTCGGCGGCAGCGTCGAAATTTGACCTGACGCGGGCGCTGCAAGGCGCCCGTGAACAGGAGCGGGCGACCGAAACGACGGACGCACTTAGCCGACCGAAATTGCGGTCGCCCTGGTCGCCTCGGCCAGTGCACGCGGTGCCACGCTGAATAGAGCATTCGGCGTGCCCGCGGCGGCCCAGACCCGGTCATAGACCATCAGCGTCTCGTCGATGTAGGTCGCGAGCCGCTTTATGTGCCCGAACGGCGGGATACCGCCGATGGCGAAGCCCGTGACGTCGCGCACGAATTGCGCGTCCGGGCGTTCGAGCTTTTCGCCGATGCTGCCAAGATCGCCGTTCGCCATCGTCTTTTCATTGACGCGGTTGGCGCCGGAGACGAGCAAGAGATAGGCCGCCCCTGTATCATTGCCCCGGAAGACCAGCGATTTGGTGATCTGGGCCAAATCGCAGCCGACTGCTAGGGCGGCTTCCTGCGCTGTACGTGTCGACTGGGCGAGTTCCAGCACCTCGATGTCGAGACCGAGCGCGTCAGCGGCCGCCTGGACCCGTTGTGCCGTCGGATTAAGTGGCGCCATGGCCATGTCTCCCCACACTCTGACGCGCTTGCGCCACGACTGGGCGCGGGCTAAGAGAGCATCGAATACCCGACCGGTTCCAGTGAAATTTGTGAGGCTTCATGGAGGTTGACGAAACAACCGTTCGCCGCATCGCGCGCTTGGCGCGGATCGAGATCGGCGACACGCAGGCGACCAGCCTCAAGAGCGAGTTGAACAACATCCTCCAGTGGGTCGAACAATTGGCCGAAGTCGACACCGACGGCGTTGAGCCGATGACGAGCGTCCGGCCGATGTCGCTCAAGCAGCGCGACGACGTGGTGAGCGATGGCGACCAGGTCGAGGCCGTCACCGCGAACGCACCTTTCTCGAACGATGGTTTTTACGTCGTCCCAAAGGTCGTAGAGTAAGGTCGAAGAGTAGCGGCTGAAAACCACTCCCGGGCCCGCACGCGACACGTCCAGTGCTCCCACCTTCAATCAGGCGAATAGTGATGTCGGATCTGACGAGATTGACACTTGGTGAGGCCCGCGACGGTCTGGTGAACGGCGACTTCACCTGCCTCGAGTTGACCGAGGCCCTCCTTGCCGCGATCGAGCGCGCCAATCCTAATCTCAACGCCTATATCGCCGTCACCGCTGACGCCGCCCGCCACCAGGCCACCGAGAGCGATCGCCGCTACAAGGACGGCACTCCCCGCCCCCTTGAGGGCTTGCCACTTGGCATCAAGGATCTGTTCGCGACCCGCGGTGTCCACACCCAGGCCTGCAGCCATATACTCGACGCCTTCACGCCACCTTATGAATCGACCGTCACGCAGAACCTGTGGGATGCCGGCGCCGTTATGCTCGGCAAGCTCAACATGGACGAGTTCGCAATGGGCTCATCGAATGAAACGAGCTATTACGGACCCGTCGTCAATCCTTGGCGCCGGCGCAATGAGAACGGGGACCTGACCAACGACCCCCTCGTCCCCGGCGGCTCTTCGGGCGGCTCGGCGTCCGCTGTCGCCTCCGACCTTTGCCTCGCCGCCACCGCCAGCGACACCGGCGGCTCCATCCGCCAGCCCGCCGCCTTGACCGGCACGGTCGGCCTCAAACCCACCTATGGGCGTTGCTCTCGATATGGCATGGTTGCCTTCGCCTCATCTCTCGACCAGGCCGGCCCGATCACCAGGACCGTGCGCGACGCCGCCATAATGCTCGCCGCCATGGCAAGCCACGACCCCAGGGATTCGACCAGCGTCGACACGCCCGTTCCTGATTACACCCAGGCGCTCGGGCAAGGCGTCAAAGGCCTGCGCATTGGCGTACCGAAAGAGTACCGCATCGACGGCATGGTAGCCGAAACGGAAACGCTCTGGCAGCAGGGCATCGACTGGCTGCGCGACGCTGGCGCGACCATTCACGAGATCTCGTTGCCGCACACAAAATACGCGTTGCCCGCCTACTACATTGTCGCGCCCGCCGAAGCCTCATCGAACCTCGCGCGCTACGACGGCGTTCGCTACGGCCTGCGCGTCGAGGGCGACGATCTCATCGAAACCTATGAAAAATCCCGCGCCGCCGGTTTCGGCGCGGAAGTCAAACGCCGCGTTTTGATCGGCACCTACGTGCTTTCCGCCGGCTACTACGACGCCTATTATCTCAAGGCCCAGAAAATCCGCACTCTCATCAAGCGCGACTTTGATAACGCCTGGTCTGACGTCGACCTGGTACTGACACCGACCACCCCATCACCGGCTTTTGCCCAGGGCGAAAAATCCGACGACCCAATCGCGATGTACCTCGAAGACATCTTCACCGTGACGGCAAATATGGCTGGCCTGCCCGGCATTTCCGTGCCGGCGGGGCTGTCAGCCGAGGGCACGCCGCTCGGTCTTCAATTGATTGCCAAGCCGTTCGACGAGGCAGCGCTCGTGCGCGGCGGCGAAATCATTGAACAAGCCGCCGGCCGCTTCATCCCGGATCAACGCTGGTGGACCAGCTAGCCGCGATTCATCCGGCCGGAACCAAACAACGCAATAACACCAGGGAGAAAGAGCAATGGCGCCGATCAAAGCGCAGGACTGCGAAAACATGGACCAGGTGCGCGCCGAGATCGACCGCCTCGATACCGCCCTCGTCGAGTTGCTCGGCGAACGCTTCACGTATGTCGACCGCGCCTGGCAGCTCAAGAACAATCCAGACGAGGCGACTGTCCCCTGGCGCATCCAGCAGGTCATCGACCGTGTCCGCGCCAAAGCCGAAAATGAAGGCGTCCCGCCAGACCTGTGCGAAGCCCTCTGGCGCCAGATGATCGGTTGGTTCATTCAATACGAAGAAGAAAAACTCAAAGCCCCGGAATAATCCGCCCCGCCACACGCCCCACCACCGCGATCCGACGGAGACGCCTCTATGCTGGCCGCCGTTCAACCGTTCGACCCTGCAGGGATCGCGCTCACCGCCGCGTTCAATCCCGTCGTGCTCCTCGTCGCGGCTTGGCTCGGCTGGCATGCCGATCAATGGCAAAAGACCATAGTCGCGGGCTTCGCGGCAGCCCTCGCCGGTGCCGTCGCGATCTGGCTTGCCACCGCAGCCGGGGTCTTCACCGTGCGCGGCTACGGCGGGGTCTCTGGCGTCTTCGCCGTGTCGTTTATCTGGGGCACGGTCGTCGCCGCCATCGCCCGTTTCATCCGCCTCTCACGCGGATAACCCCGCTGGTCGCCCCGCTGGTCGTCCAGCACGCCATCCAATAATCT
Source organism: uncultured Hyphomicrobiaceae bacterium (assembly GCA_964632265.1). Taxonomy (GTDB): domain Bacteria; phylum Pseudomonadota; class Alphaproteobacteria; order Rhizobiales; family Hyphomicrobiaceae; genus CAJQQK01. The sequence continues at coordinate 6,704 of CAZWCL010000192.1, forward strand.
CCTTATTTTGGTCAGCGAATTGGCACGCTCCCGGCCTTAGGTGCCCGCGCAACGTGAAACGCCGCCGGGGGCCGCATGACGATCTTTCCACGCATCCAAACTACGCCTTATCGCCGCTCGTGGCGATCCACCCGCACTGAACCGCTGGTCGTCGTCGCCATAAGCGCCGCGCTCTTAGGCACCGGTTGCCTGGCCACCTCCACCACTGCCGCCCCATCTACTGCCCCGTCTACTGCCCCGTCTACTGCCCCGTCTACTG
>CAZWCL010000193.1:0-6911 GCA_964632265.1 uncultured Hyphomicrobiaceae bacterium
GGCCGGCTTGGCCGGGCCGTCATCTGCACGCCTGCAAGCCGGTCTGTCGGTGCCGGTGGAATCGAGGCCATGCCCCTCCGAGAGCTCTTGATCGTTCACGCCAACTCCCGCTCGTTACGTTCTTCGACTGACGCTGTGTCGCCGCCGCCGGAAATAAAGCTCGCCGATGAGGCATCTCACGCCGGGCGTGCCACTGGAAAACGGTTGAGATGCACCGTCACACACGCGCGCGTCGTTTGCACGCCGTCTAGCATTTGGCCAGATTGACCCGGATACGGCGCACCCCCATACCTTTGGGATTTATCGCGAGCACCTGTTTGCATGCCCCGGTTTCTACGTTGAGATTGGCCTCGAACGACTGCCCGACAATATGCGCGATAATGCCGTTATGGCTGACCGTACCGCTGATTGCGCCGGTGTTCGACCAGATGCGCTCATTCCATTCACCAGAAACTCTCTGCCCTGTCACTTTCAACTCCGCCACGGCGTCAACTTTATAGTTCGGGCTCGCGCACCGCATACTGTGGCGAAGATCCGACCCGCCACCCTGATTGGTATACGTGGCGATGCATTTGACGCGCTCACTTTTACCGTTCTCCATAATGATCTCACCCCAGCCTGACCAACGACCGGGTAACTGTTCGAGCGGCCCTGCTGACGCAAGACCCGCCGCCCCAAAGGCCAAGAGAGCAGCCGCGATCGCGACACCGCACCGAATGAAGATTGCCATGACACCCTCGTTTCATCGCGCGACCCGCGCCCCGCTCCACGCGGTTATATCACGCGGGCGTCGTCGCGATAGCATTAGAAGGCAGACACAGCGCCGCCTGGATCATTCGCCATGAGGCATGGCCTTGAGTACCGGCACCTTGAACAAATGGTCAACCGGCCCGTTCCCCCTCCCGATATCCAGCGCATCGGCTACATTGAGCGCGGAAACGAGATAAAGTTTCGCCGCTTCAACCGCCGACACGAGATCGAAGCCCGCCGCCAGATGTGCGGCAACCGCCGATGCGAGAGTACACCCGGTACCATGGGTATTGCGCGTCGCAATTCGCTCACCTTCGCTGAGAACTACATCCGATGCCGGCACGAGCGCATCGTCAGCGCGATTACCCGCGAAGTGCCCCCCCTTCATCAGTGCCGCCGCACAACCGCGCCGGCAAATCTCCCGTCCCTGGTCGATAAGCTCGGCAAGCGTCTCGGCCCGCTTTACCGCGAGCAGCGTCGCGGCCTCATCGACATTGGGAGTAATCACCGTCGCCACCGGCAGCAGCCGCGACCGCACCAGTTCGACGGCATCGTCCTCGATCAGCAGATCACCGCTCGTCGCCACCATCACCGGGTCGATTACGCTTGGCACGGCGCGCTGCTCGAGTTCCGCCGCAACAGCTTCGATGATCTCGGCCGTCCCCAGCATACCCGTCTTCACCGCACCGACCGCAAGGTCATCGAAAACACTGCTCATCTGCGTGGAAACGAACGATGCCGGCAGCATTTCCACCGCCTGCACACCAACCGTGTTCTGTGCCGTAATAGCCGTCAGGACGCTCGCCCCATAAACGCCGAGCGCGCTGAACGTCTTGAGGTCCGCCTGAATTCCTGCGCCGCCGGAGCTATCGGAACCTGCGATGGTCAAGGCAATCGGCCGACCGCTCATAGTATTTCCTCTTAACCCACAAGCGCCTCGACAACCGATCGCCACAAAGCGCCTGGATCATTTCCGGTTTAGTTGCAGACCTTTCGTGACCGCGGCCGCCGCCGGCTAAACCGGAAAAATGATCTACCCCAATAGTGTAGCGCGGGACTACCGCTCTAGCGCTGTCCCATGATTTCCTGCTGAAGCTTATCAGACATGAACGAACCCTCAAGTTCGACGAGCGCGGGAAACGTCTCCAGCAGCCATTGACCGGCCCAAGCCATGGTTCCGGTAAGGAACATGACGCCGGTAATGACCAACAACAGGCCCATGATCTTCTCGACCAGTCCAAGGTGGCGCTTGAAGCGCACGAGAAAGGTCATGAACGGGCGGATCGCGACCGCGGCAAGTATGAACGGAACGCCAAGTCCAAGCGAGTAAACGAAGAGAAGCTGGACACCGCGCGCAACGCTCTCTTCACTTGCCGCCACAGCTAGAACAGTTGCAAGAACCGGCCCGATACATGGCGTCCACCCAAAAGCGAACGCAAGCCCGATCAGATAAGCTCCCGCGAGACTTGCCCCCTGCGTGTTCGCCTCGTAACGCGCCTCAGCGTAAAGCCACGGCACCTTGAAAACCCCAAGGAAATGCAGGCCGAAAACAATAATCACCACGCCTGCAATCTGCGACAGCACACCCTGGTAGGACTGGATCAATTGTCCAAAAGCTGACGCACCAGCCCCAAGACCGACAAATACAGTCGTGAAACCCAGTACAAAAAAGACCGAGCCGAGCACGATCCGCCGCCATGCTGTCTCATCGATACTTTCGTCAGATGTGACTTGTGAGATAGTCGTCCCGCCCAGATAACCGAGATATGGCGGCACAAGCGGCAACACGCACGGACTGAGAAAACTGATCAGTCCGGCAAGAGCAACGCCGAAATAGATATGCGCTTCAAGCATTAGAGCATGAGTTCCCGATATCGGCACCAGACCGGTCGCCGGGCTATCCCGGCGCGACGCACCCGATCGCGGAACGCGTCTTCTGCACATCTCACCGGGCGGCTTTGCAAAGCATCCACCCTTGATGGCAAGCAGTTCCACACCCCGATAAATAGGCGCAATCGCGCATTACTGCCACTCAAGCTCGTTCACAGGCGCGGCATTCACTCACGACTTCTGAGCTAGAGAGCACTGCGCGTCAGCGCCACGACGCCCGGCAACTTCTTGCCTTCCAGCCACTCGAGAAACGCGCCACCCGCCGACGAGACGTACGTATAATCGCCCGCAACCCCTGCCGCATTCAGCGCCGCCACCGTATCACCGCCCCCGGCAACCGATACGAGTTCCCCGGCCTTGGTCCGCTCCGCCGCAGTCTTGGCAAGTGCAAATGTACCTGAACCAAAGGGCTCTATTTCGAACGCCCCTAGTGGCCCATTCCACAAAAGCGTCCGGCAATTCGCGACCAGTTCCGTGAGTCTGCCCACCGTCACGGGACCCACATCGAGGATCATCTCATCGTCCTCGATGTCATCCAGTGACGCGGATCTTGATGATGCCCCGGCCTTGAATTCCTTGGCAACCACCGCGTCGACCGGCAACACGATCTCGCATTGCTGCTCTGCCGCGATCCCTTTGATGCGCTGGGCTTCATCCACCAGATCCGCTTCGGCGAGTGACGCGCCGACATCGACGCCCTCAGCCATGAGAAACGTATTCGCCATCCCCCCGCCAATAATGAGTTTATCGACTTTACCAACGAGGTTCGAGAGCACCGGTATCTTGGTCGACACCTTCGCGCCACCGACAACCGCCACCGTCGGACGCTTGGGGTCTTCGAGCGCAGCTTGCAAAGCGGAGATTTCCTCCATCATCAGCGGGCCCGCAAAGGCCGGCAGCTGCGCTGCAAGTCCCGAAGTCGATGCGTGCGCGCGGTGTGCCGCAGAAAATGCGTCGTTAACGTAAAAGTCGCCCAACCGCGCCAGATCCTTGGCAAATTCAGACGAGTTCGTCTCTTCGCCTGAATAAAATCTCAGGTTCTCCAGCACACAAATATCGCCATCCGACATCATTTCGACGACCTGGTGCGCCACCGGCCCGATACAATCTTCGGCAAACATCACATCACGATCGAGAAGCCGCCCGAGTTCGGCGGCAATCGGCTCGAGCGACATGGCCAGGTTGCGCTCCCCCTTCGGTCGGCCAAAGTGCGATAGCAGTACGACACGCGCGCCCTTTCGGGACCAAGCCTTGATGCCGGGAATGATCCGTTCCAGACGTGTCGCATCGCTGACGCGGTCCTCCTGAACCGGCACGTTGAGGTCGGCCCTCACCAACAATATCTTGCCAGCGATGTCGGCTTCGTCGGTCGTCTTGAGATTAGAAAGATCCATGGCGTTGTCGTCCCGCGCTATCATATCCGCTGCCCGGTCTACGCGATCAGCGCCCTGGCAACAGAGTTCACTTCCCCAAGAGGTTAAGGCCGCACTCGATCACAGCTCCGGTTGTGATGCCGAAGTGCTCATAAGCCTGCGATCCCGGCGCCGATATGCCAAACCCTGACATGCCGACGAATTTGTCTCCGTCGCGCAGGTAGACGTCCCAGCACTGGCGAATACCGGCCTCGATGACAATCCGGGGCGCCTCACCGAGAACATCCGCGCGGTAGGTCGCATCCTGCATGGCAAAAAGCTCCATCGACGGCATAGAGACGACACTCACCTTAATGCCTTTGTCCACGAGACCATCCGCGGCTTCGAGCGCCAATCCGACCTCGGAGCCCGTCGCGATTATGGTCAGATCGCGTTCACCGTCACCCGCCAGCACATAACCGCCGCGCGCCGAACGATTGACCGAGAAATCTGTTTCCAACGCCCGTCCATTGGCGACCCCCTGCCGCGTCAGCGCCAGGACCGAGGGCGCAGCCCCCTCCGTCACAGCCAGCTCCCAGCATTCCGCCGTCTCGACGCCGCACGCCGGCCTGAAAACTCGAAGGTTCGGAACTGCCCGCAAGCTGGCCAGGTGCTCGACCGGCTGATGCGTCGGGCCATCTTCCCCGAGACCAATTGAATCATGTGTCATGACGTAGACGACCCGCTGCCCCATCAGCGCCGACAACCGGATCGACGGACGGCAATAGTCCGTGAACACGAGGAACGTCCCACCATAGGGGATCATGCCGCCGTAAAGCGCCATGCCATTGAGCGCCCCTGCCATGGCGTGCTCCCGCACACCAAAGTGGATATAGCTTCCGCTATAATCCTCGGCGGAAACGAGCGGTTGCCCTTTACCCTTTGTGTTATTCGACCCGGTCAGGTCAGCCGACCCCCCGACCAATCCTGGAGTGACAGGCAGCAGTGCCTCGATTGCCAGCTGCGACCAGACCCTCGTCGCTTTCGTCTCGCCAGCTTCGACAATGGACTTTTTATGCGCGGAAACCGCCTCACCTACGGCCCCGCGCACGTCGTCGTTCATTGGATCTTCGAAAGCCGCACGATCGGCCGGATTGATCTTCTGCCACCGGCCTTCCCACGCCGCATAGTCGTGCGCACCACGCCGACCGGTCTCGCGCCAGGCATTCAAAATATCTTCGGGCACTTCAAACGGCGCATGCGGCCATCCGATCGCCGCGCGCGTCGCGGCGATCTCGTCGCCGCCAAGTGGTGAACCGTGCACGCCGGCGGTACCGGCCTTATTGGGCGCCCCCCGCCCGATCTCCGTCTTCACCGCGATCATGGTTGGCCGCTGCGTTTCACCCTGCGCCGATTGCAACGCCTTGCGAATCGAGTCGGCGTCATGACCATCCGCCGTCAGCGTATGCCATCCACTGGCCTCGAACCGCTTGGCTTGGTCGTCCGAGACGGCGAGCGAAGTCGGCCCGTCGATCGAGATGCCATTATCGTCAAACAGCACGATCAGCCGACCGAGCCCAAGATGGCCGGCAAGCGAGATGGCCTCATGGCTGATGCCTTCCATCAAACAACCATCGCCCGCGATACAATACGTATAGTTCTCGATCACGTCGCCGACCCGCGCATTCCACATGCGCTCCGCGATCGCCATACCGACGGCGTTGGCAACGCCCTGCCCTAGCGGGCCTGTGGTCGTCTCGATGCCCGACAGATGCCCATATTCCGGGTGACCGGCCGTATTGGACCCAAGTTGGCGGAAGTTTTTTATCTGTTCGATATCCGCGTCGGGATATCCGGTCAGGTAGAGCAGCGAATAAAGCAGCATTGAACCGTGACCAGCCGACAGCACGAACCGGTCGCGTGAAGGCCACGACGGATGCGCCGGATCGAATTTCAGGAATTCATTGAACAGGACCGTCGCGGTATCGGCCATTCCCATGGGCATACCCGGATGGCCTGAATTTGCGGCCTGCACCGCATCCATCGACAGCGCACGGATAGCGTTCGCCATATCTCTGTAATCGGCTGCCGTTGGGGTTGGGGTCGTGGTTGTGGCCATTTTCGATGCCTGTCCATACTGGCAGGGCGGACCGACAACGCGCGGCGCACTCGCACCTCGTGAGATCTATCAAAGCCCGCCCAAGTTGAGTCGTTGGCTTCGTTTAGCCCCCGAACATGACCGCGTAAACCGGAAGCCGCAGAATCGACGAGAACTTTTGTCGCGGCCTCTCATTCGGATCAGAGATCGCGCCCAAGAAATCTCGCAACTTCACCCCGCGTCGGCAGTCCTGATCGGCTTCCGAGACGGCGGCATTTCATGGCAGCCACCGCATTGGCGACCTCGGCGCACTCACGCGCCGCCCGTTGTTCGCTGAGCATAAGCGCGAACGCACCATGGAACGCGTCCCCCGCGCCCGTCGTATCGGCAACGCTTACGCTCTGTCCGCCGGCCTCACCACCACCGAACGTGTCTCTCCAGACATACCCACGAGCACCGAGCGTCACACCGGCATGGCGCGGCCCGATCAACATGACGCGTTCGAGCTGCTGGCGCCGCTCTAGATCTGGAAGAAACTCATCGAGCGCTCCCTCGGAAAAAATCGCATAGTCCGTAAGGCCGAGAATCTCGGTAAGGCTCTCACGTCCGCCAAGGTCTGCATCGAGCAGCGTCGGAACACCCAATTTGCGCGCCCTCGCGAACGCGACCCGCGCAGCCTCCACCCAGCGCATGTCAGCCACCACGAGCGCCGCCCGCTGCAACCGCTCGAGTGGCAGCCAACTCGTCCCGCTTGGCATGTTGACGTCGCGGGCGCCAATGACGATGCGTTCGCCGTCGCCGCCCACGATCGTGGTGGCGTA
>CAZWCL010000194.1:0-6865 GCA_964632265.1 uncultured Hyphomicrobiaceae bacterium
TATTCCGAGGACATAATATTTCCGCCGCATCATGAGAGCCGTCGAGAACGTCTTCGAATGACGGCAGCCTCGCCAATGCAGGTTCGCGCAAATTTCGTGCCGCGAATGAAGGTGGTCGAAATTTGTTGCTAGCGCAGCGCCGCAAATGTGCCGTGACAGAAGCTTGTGATCGCGGTTTGCGGGCCGGTAAGCCTAGCAGGCTGTTGAAGAACTCATGTGGCTCGCGACGCATGCGGGCTTGCGTGGCCGGTCGCGAGGCAGGCGGCGATAATTTCGAGACCACCATCTCGCGCGGCCTCGAAGCTGAGACGGGGGTCGATCGTGCGGCGCCGATTGGCGACCGGACGCGGTCGCGGACTACCGGGCGAGGGCGACGTTTCTGAGAGATGAACGGGGAGATGGATGAAGCCACTTCGCCCGCCGGCGTTCAATTCGGTCTGCGTAAGCATGGAACGGTAGAAAACGGCATTGCACAGATACGTGCCGGCGTCGCGCGAAAGCCGGGCGGGAAGGCCGAGCCGCCGGAGGCGCGCGGCGATGCGCGCGGCGGGAAGGTTCGTCGACATCGCCTGAGGCCCGAACGGATCGATCACCGGGATTTCCGGAATGAGGCCGGCGGCATCGACTCGGCCGGCTTCGTTACGAGCCAAGGTCTCGACGACGAAGCCTGTGGCAATGTCGGACACGCCAAAGTGCAGCGCGATCCGCGGCTTGAGTTTGGCAATGAGCATGGCGGTCTCGGCGGGAGCTGTTTGCCATTCCGTAGCGAGCGCCGCGGTCTCGATCCTCACCGATGGAAAGCGACGGCGCACGATGTCGCCGACGGCTTCGACCAGTGTTGCCGAGACATTATGAGGAACGCCGGGAAACGGCCCGAAGCCTGTCAGCAAAACTGTGCAGCGGTGCTGGGTCATTGAGTATTTTCCGTCTTTGGCGATGGCGATGTAGGCGTGCCGGAGGCATCCTCTTCGACACCGTGCTGGTCGCGCACGAGCTTCATGAGGTCGATCACGGCCGCCGAGGGCGCCTGATGACCGGAGCGGACAGCCTGCTCGGCCTCATGCAATGCCGTACGGATCGAAGGATTGCCCGTCAGGAGGCTCTTCAAGGCGTCATTCAGCATATCGTGCATCCATCGCACGGCCTGTTCGCGGCGTCGCTCTTCAAAGGCGCCCTCAGCCGTCAGACGGTCGCGATGCTCCGAAATCTGTTCCCAGAGCTTGTCGAGACCTTCGTTGGCGAGGCCCGATATCGTGAGCACCGGCGGCTGCCAAGTCGCATGGGTGGGTGTCAGCAGATGCAAGGCGGTGCGGTATTCGGCGGCGGAGCGTTCGGCGCGATCTCGATTCTCGCCATCAGCCTTGTTGATCGCGAGAATGTCCGCGATTTCGATAATGCCCTTTTTGATGCCCTGGAGCTCGTCGCCGCCGCCTGGCAGCAAGAGCACCAGGAAGATGTCGACCATGTCGGCAACGGTGACTTCGGACTGGCCGACGCCGACCGTCTCGACGATGACGATGTCGAAACCGGCGGCCTCGGCAAGAGCCATCGTCTCTCGCGTTTTCCGGGCAACGCCACCGAGGGTGCCCGATGTGGGTGATGGGCGGACGAAGGCGTGCTCATGTAATGCGAGGCGGTTCATGCGCGTCTTGTCACCGAGGATAGATCCGCCTGAGCGCGTCGATGTGGGATCGACCGCGAGGACGGCGACCCGGTGACCGGCTTCGATCAGGTTGATGCCGAACTGGTCGATGGTGGTCGACTTGCCAACGCCCGGCACGCCCGTAATGCCAATGCGGTGCGCGCCACCGGTGTCAGCCAACAATTCCTGAAGAAGCGCGCTCGCAGCCTCCTGATGGCGCGGATTTGTACTTTCGACGAGTGTTATCCCGCGTGCAAGCAGAGCGCGCTTGCCTGCCCGGATACCGTCGGCGAGCTCATTGATATTGAAACTGCGGCCAGCGATTTGCGGCCGGGCAAAGGTCGGCGATGTCATGGTCACAAGAATTATCACAGGTTACGGTTGAGGTGCAGCCCGACAAACCACTGTCGTTGAACGCCTGGACCGGCGCGTCGCTTGCCAACGAGGTAAACCGTTCGTTAATCGTCGCGCCATACTGTGACTCGTCGGAGCCACAAGTGAGGTGTTGCCATGATTCTGCGCATCCTGAGCGGTTCGGTCATCGCGCTGGGACTTGGTCTTTTCGCCGAAAGCGCTGATGCGGCGCAAACGTTTCTGTGCGGTGATGGCCGCGTCCTGCATGTTGAACTTGCCGATCTCGAGCGGGCAAAGCGTGACGAACCGTGTGTCGCACAGCATTTCGCGGCAGGCGATTTCCAATCGGTTTCTGTACCGCTGCCTGTGAAGCGCCCGCTCGGTTTCGAACTGCGTCCACTCGAGGAAACCGCCGAGACAGGCACACCACGCCTGGGATGGCGCGGCGACCGGGCCGACGCGGTCGTCGACTATCGCAACGTGCGGATCATCAACCCGTCGCGCGACGGCAGCGCTTGGTTCACTCATCGGCGCTGAAATTATGGTTGTGTCGATTGCGAGGTTTCACCGGCGTTTGAGCTGCTGAAGCAGACTTTGCCGGCGCAGAATGCGGGCAAGCGCAGAATCCGGCTTTTCGGACGGGTTCGCAGCCGCCTCGGTTATTTTTCTCGCAGCCGGCATTCCAAGCGCTTCGGACCGGCATTCGGCGCTCCGGGATTGCGCTTTTCTGGCCGATAGCGTCACGCGATCGCGAAGAGCAATGGCGGCACTGTATTGGGCGAGTGCGGTCTGGTAATTGCTGAACGACAGGCTCGGCTCCGGCTTTTTTACTGAACCGTTCAACGAAATCAGACCAAAGGTCGATAAATGCATTGGATCAAGCCCCGCTTCCTCGCGATCTCCTCCGTTCTAGTCGGTCTCCCTTACGATCGGAGGAAATTGGGATGGCGAATTTAATTCAAATTGCAGAAACTTTGGAGACTTCACGTCAAGTATAGCGTGTGCGGCGGCCGACATCAGGCCGCGCCGATATCGAGGCGAGTGTGAAGGTCTCGCAGCGCCTCTAGCACGTCTATCCCAACATGAAGAAAGCTGTCGACGCCCGCAGCTCTGAGCAAATCGGCTTGGTCGACCGGTTTTCCTGCCAGATAGACGGTTTCCGCGCCGGCACCCTTGAGCGCCATGGCAGCGGCTTCGCCAAGTGCGGCGTAGTTCTCATCGTTCGAACAGATGCATGCGGCGGTCGCCCCGCTTGCAGCAAAAGCCTTGCCGACCTCGGCTGACTGCGTGAACCCTTCCGGCACCAAAACATCAATGCCGCCGACGGCGAGCAGGTTCCGGGTCCACGTTGCGCGCGCCGTGTGCTCGGCCAGCGGCCCGAGGTTGGCAAGAAATACGGCGGGACGTTTGCCGCCATCGGCACGTGTTTTGGCGTCGGCAGAGTGGCGCAGCGCTTCGAACGGTTCGGCGACGCGCGTCGAGGGCAAAGCCGGGACCACCACGGCGCCGCCGGTAATGCTGACGCGCGGCTGAGGCTCGATATCGAGGATGCTTCCGGCCGGCTCGTCGAGCTGCGGGAATTCGCTGGTCCCGGTGATGGGATCGCGGCGGCTCGAAAGACGCCGCCGGCGGTTCTCGGCGACGGTTGCAATGCGGTCCTGTAACGCGCCGCTGGCGAGGCTTTCGAAAAGTCCGCCATCGCGTTCAATTTCCTGAAAGAGACGCCACGCGGCTTGGCAAAGCTCGTCCGTGAGCGCTTCGACACCGCCGGCCCCCGCGGCGGGATCTGCGACGCGCCACAGATTCGATTCCTCGATCAGGATGTTTTGAGTATTGCGAGCGACGCGGCGCGCAAACCCATCGGGTAATCCCTGGGCCAGCGTGTGCGGCAGGACGCTCATGCTGTCAGCGCCGCCGACACCGGCCGTAAAGACGGCCATTGTCGATCGCAGCATGTTAACGGCGGCATCACGCTTGGTGAGCATCCGCCAAGCTGCCTCTGCGTGGATCTCCGCCGGTTTAAGGTCGAGCCCGGCGGCTTGCTGTACGCTGGCCCACAATTTCCTGAGTGCCCGCAGTTTGGCGAGGCCTTCGAACTGCCCGGCATCGATCGGCACGCAGAAAGAGATTGTGTCTACCGCTTGGTCGAGGGCCATGCCGGATGCCTCCAGCCCCCGCAAATAGGCAACGGCGCTGGCGATCAGGACCGCGAGTTCCTGTGCTTCCGAGCCGCCCGCTTCGCTGACCGGGCGGGCATCACAGACGATAGATGGCGCACTGAAACCATTGGCCTTCAGCTCTGTGACGGTGGTCCTGAGCTCGACCATCGTGTCAGCTGTTGTTTCGGGCAGAACCCCGGTCGTCATCAGATGTGCGATCGGGGCCAAACCGAACGTGATCTTTGTCTGGGACGGCGGCGTGTTGGCGCTTTTCACATATGCAGCAAGTGCCGTTGCGATCCCTGGTGCTTCTATTGATGGCTCGATCCTGAGCGCAATCATGTCAAGGGCGATGCCATCCAGCAGGCCGGCGAGATGGTCCGCCCGGCTGAGATCAGTGATGCCGAAGCCGCGCGCGGTAAAACTCGAGGCCGGCACCAGCGTCAGCCCGCTGGCACCGTTCTGCAGGTCGTCCAGAGCCTGGTCGTTGGCGGCCGCCACATCGGGATGGTCGACGCGTTGCACGACACCCCAAGGCGCCCCGGCTTGCGCAGCCGCGGCGATGGTTGCCTTCGTGTCCTGCATGTAAAGAGGCTGCAGCGCGATACCGTCAGCGGTATACGAGACGAGACGCTCGGTGAAATCGGCGCCTTTGAGGACCTTTTCGATGGCCGCCCGCCAGGCCTCTTCATTGCGTGCCTCGAAGCCATCCGCCAGTTTGAGATCATCCGTCATGCTTGGCTCTCTCGTCTCGATGCTTGAGCCCGGGTGCCGGGCGAAGGTTTGTGCTGGTACAGTCCATACCGCGCGATGTGGGGACAAGCCAAGCCAGTCGGCGGATTTGACGGGGCAGACGAGGCGCGCGGCTTCGTCGAAGGCCGAACTTTACCGATCGCACACCGGTTATGTGATTTGATAGTGTCTTGGAATGTGAATGCGATTCTGTCGGCTGCTGAGGACTGAGCTTGTTATGGGCAGAAGAAAATCGATCGCGGTGCGGGGCTGCGCGGGCGTTAGCCGGCCCACCTTGGGGCTGGCCGCCTCGGCCTTGTTGCTCGCTATTTCGGTTTCAAGCGCGGCATGGGCCAAGCCAAAGGAAGTCGAGGCAGCGCTCGGCTATCCTCGGGGCTCAATCGTGATCGTCAACAACGAGCGTGCGCTTTATTACGTCTTGAGTGCTAGCAAAGCGCTCCGATATCGGGTGGCGGTGGGAACCCGCCGCGAACTTTGGGTCGGACGCATGTTCGTGTCGAACAAGCGCAAGAACCCGCCGTGGACACCTGTCGGGGGCGGCTCGACAGTGCGTGGCGGAACTTCAGCCAATCCACTCGGCAAACGGGCGCTATATCTTGATTGGTCACTGCTCAGAATACACGGCACCAACGCACGCGGATCGATCGGGCGGGCAGCGTCGAACGGATGCATCCGCATGTTTAACGAAGATGTCGTCGACCTCTATAAACGGGTGCACGTCGGCACCCCGGTGATCGCGATTAACAAGCGTTCTGAAGCTGACCGCTTTTCTGCGCCGAAGGTGACCGGACAATTGCCGGCATACGGACGGATTTAGTCGCGATAATTCGAGATCACCACAAAAAAATGGCACACCGGCAATATGCCGGAGTGCCTCCTGGGTACGATCGGGATCGAATGGCTGCTACGCCTTGTCGATCATGCCCTCGACGTACTCCCAGTTCACCAGATTGTCGATGAAGGCTTCAAGGTATTTGGGCCGCGCATTGCGATAGTCGATGTAGTAGCTGTGTTCCCACACGTCGCAGCCGAGGATGGGGTGGGCACCGTGCATCAGCGGGTTCTCGCCGTTAGGCGTCTTCATGACTTCGAGTTTGCCGTCCTTGACCGTAAGCCAGGCCCAGCCGGAACCAAACTGCGACGTGCCGGCCTGGATGAAATCAGAGCGCATTTTGTCGAAACCACCGTAGGACGAGACCATGCCCTCGAGCTTGCCGGGAAGCTTGTTCCCGCCACCGTTGGGCTTCATCCAGTTCCAGAAGTGCGTGTGGTTATAGTGCTGGCCGACCTGGTTGACGATCGCCTGATTGCCCTCGGCGTAGGCCGCCTTGCAGATCTCCTCGAGCGACATCTCGGCAAACTTCGTGTCCTTGACGAGATCATTACCAGTATTGACGTAAGCTTGGTGGTGCTTGTCGTGGTGAAACTCGAGCGTCTCCTGCGACATATGAGGCGCGAGAGCGTCATGAGCATAGGGCAGATCCGGAAGTGAGAAGGCCATAAGGTTCCTCTTTTTCTAAAGTGATCATTGTTCTTCGTGATGATCGCCAAACTAGCGGACACGGAGCGCGATGCAATGATTTCCGACGCGGCGCGACGAAGCGGCATGGAAGGCGCACGCCGGCGCGCTCTGTTGGAAAATGGCGCATAGCGTAACTCGGAATTAACGCCGCCGGGTGCTTGATAGTTCCACTATTCAGTAGCGTGACCGGCGTGTTCTGCCGGCCGAGTTGTTCGGAGTTATCTTATGCGTATGACGTCTGCGCCCGCCGCGTGCGCGCGCGAATCTGTTGCCCCTTCACATCAACGCCGTATCGCCCGACTATTGACGTTCGCGGTCGCTGGTCTCGCCGCTGGCGCATGCGCAACTTCAGAGCCCGCCTATGATCAGCGCGCAGGCGTCGGGGCCAAAGTCGCGGTTGTGATGCCGCCGCTCGAGCGCGAGGCCGACGGGGTC
>CAZWCL010000195.1:0-6847 GCA_964632265.1 uncultured Hyphomicrobiaceae bacterium
ACACCGGCTGCGCGCGCACGCTCGAAATATTGTCGTGTTCTCGAACGATCACACCGCGGCGCCGTATGCTGCGCTTTGCGACGGCGAGGTGCGCGATACAGACTTGATCGATCTGCTACTTGAAGACCTTGAACTCGAAGCGGATCCAGCCCCTGAGGCGCTCGAAGCAGTGTCCGTCGACCCGCAAAGCGTCCGCGGCGAGATAGTTTCTGAAGTTGTACGCTCGGTCCTTAATGCCAGCGCGCCACAGCCACTTGAGGCCCTTGCCGAGCGTGCCATCCGGGTTCTCGGACATGCCAAGACGGTTGGCACCGAGTGGGGCGGAGCTGGCAACTTCCGCGAGTTGCTTTCACAAGACTTACCAGCTTCTGTTGCGCTGACCGAACAGGCGCCGTTTTTTGCCTATGACGTAAGCCGGGCCATTGCGCGTGCCGACCGCCAGCAGATTCCAGCGGCCCAACCTGTTCCAACACAGCCCGCAATGCCCGCCGCACAACCCGCGGGCAAGTTGTCCTCGCCATCGCCGGCGGAGCCCGCGGGCCCGGCGCCGGTAAACGAGACCGTTGCCGACTCAAACTTTTCCGCCGAACGTGCGGCAACGCTCCAGGACTCGATCGCCCAGATCCATCAGGCATGCAAGGCGCCACCGTTTTCGCCGCCAGAGTATCGTGCCGTGTTCACATTGCTCGCGAACGAGATTGCTACCAATCAGATGCAGGGTGTTCAAACCCTTGAGAATGTGCGCGCCCTCGCGACTGAACTTGGCATCGAGACCAAGAAAGAAGACATCCGCTTCATCATGGATGTTATCGGAGAGCAAGACCCGTGGTTCGAACAGGGTGCCTCAGCCCTTGTTTTTGCCAGCCGTTTCCGCAACTACGTCATTCGGATGTGTCAGGAAGCAGGCATGAATTTGAGCTCGGATGAAGTCGACTTGATTGACGCCTGGTTTGCAGGCGGCGCCGCTGCGGAGAACGCGGCCTCGCCTTCCGATACTACAGTCGCTGCACCTGCCGCGCCCGCCTCTACCTCATACCAAGCGCCGTTCGGCGAGCGCACGGCGCGCTGGTGGCAGGAGACCACGGAAGCGGCGCATGACGAAAATTTGGCGCTGGCCGGTGACAACGACGGCGCCGATGAGTTCCCTCGAATTGTCCGCAATCGCTTGAAAGCGTAACCCCTTCGCGCGTCATCGATTGCTGGCAGGTAAAGGCGGCTTCACGGCCGCCTTTTTTTCTGATCAGACGTAACGCTTGGGAAGCAGACCGGCCTGCAGCCAGTGGATCAGCGTGATAATGGAAAAAACAGGAACGCCGGTTGCTTCCTGTATCTCAGCCGCGAACGGCGACATATTTGTGCACTCAAGCACAATGGCCCCAACTTCCGGGCTTGCCGCGACGAGATCGCAAGCCGCCCTAACGTTGTCGTCCCGCGCAGCCTCGATATCGAAAGTATTCCGATTATCAAGAACGGCGCGTGTGAATTCTCGGCCGTTCTCAGTTGAACCAATAGGCGTGTCCAGCGGGACCCGTGCTGCTGTCAGGTGCGTCTCCGTCAGGCTGCTCTCGGAGATCGTAAGAACTCCGGCACGCTGGCCCGCTGGAAGCATGCGGTTGACCATATCAACCTGCATTAGCGACGAGGTAACGACAGGAATAGAGACGGCATCAGCGAGATCTTGCTGGAAAAGGCTCAAGAAGCCGCAGGTGGTCGTCAGTCCATCGGCGCCATCCGCCTCGAGTTCGCGCGCTGCTGCGATGAATAAATCCAGTAATCCCGCAGCGCCCTGTCGCACGACAAGATCGGGCGAGGCTCCGCGCACGATACGATAGAGTACTGGAAACGGAAAAGTCGTGGCGTTCCCGATATCTCCGTGAATGCGCGGGAACCGGGCATCCAGCATGAGGATGCCGACGCTTGCCCCGTAAACCGCTTTGCCGCCGGTCGCGATCATCTGCATTGCCCCATCCCGGTCATCTCCCGGTCCCGTCACCATGCAAGGCACGTATGCCCGCAATCGAGCCCCTGAGAGCTATTCCACCAAGTTTCGCTTGTTTATGACAGCATGCAAACCATCTCTCGGTAAAGTCATTCTCGCCGAGAGGCGAGCGACGACAAGGTTTAAGATCGGGAGTCCTGATTTGCTCGAAAACCTGCAAACACTATTTTCGAAGATTGCCAATACGGATGACGGCGAAGGCTTTTCCGGACGTGATGTTGAGTTGGCCGCCGCCGCGCTGTTGATCCACTGCGCCCGTGCCGACGGTCATCGCTCAGAGGTCGAGGACCGCAAGCTACGTGAAATCCTGCGCACCGATTATGAATTGGCTGGCAGCGACGCCGACGACATTGTCGAACGCGCGACAGCCGATGAAGCAGCCGCCATAGACGTGCATTCCTTCACGCGCATTCTGCACAAGAACCTCGATCGCACGGGCCGGCTGCAGGTTGTGCGCCAGCTTTGGGAAGTGGCCCATGCCGACTCCAAAATCGACCACGAAGAGCGTTCCCTTGTTAGCCTTGTTGCCAGTCTTATGGATGTCGAAGTAGCCGATGCCGTGGCGCTGCGCCGCAATGTGACGGGAAACAGCTAGGCACCGGTCCGGTCTGATAGGACGGGCAGGTTCTCTCGCCGACCGCTCGCGACGGTCTGCGCCGCGATTTGGCGCCGCGGTCTCGCTGGTCGCGGTGGCATGTAAGACCCCGACGCGCGCGGCCAATCGCGGTTGCGCGTGACTCCAGCCTCGCCGGACCGGCTTGAAAGGCAGCAAGGACAGCGCTCAAATCCACGCGTCCTTACAACTTCCGCTTGACTTATTGAATTCAGAATTCAATGCTCTGCGTTCGACATCGAAGAAGGCTTTGTTTCATACATGCTCGACCCACTCGACACGGGACCGGCGCTGATCGATCAGGTACACGACCAGCTCGTCGCAGCCGTTGCGTCAGGTGACCTGAAGCCAGGGCAACGTGTTACGCAGGAAAGCGTCGCCCAGATGCTTGGCGTATCACGACAGCCGGTCAGCCACGCTTTGCAGATCCTCAAGCGCCGTGGCCTGCTGGTTGAACATGGACGCCGTGGTCTCGCCGTAGCGCATATGGAGCCGGAGCGCATCCGCGACCTCTATCAAGTCCGCGCTATGCTCGACGGGCTCGCAGCCCGGCTCGCAGCCAGACGATGCCAATCCGGCGCAGCAAACATTAATGAACGTGCCGCGCTATCTGCGGCTCTGGAGAAGGGCAGCGCGCTCGCGGCAGCCGATGAAAAGCGCAAATTGGTTGCTGCGGATGTAGCATTCCATGAGGCGCTGCATCGTTTGTCAGGGAACCCGGAGATCGCGCGTACGGTCGCGGAGCAATGGCCCCAGTTCATGCGGTCGATGGGTTTCGTGCTGGATGCGCCGGAGCGCGCCTCTGTCATCTGGCAGGAGCACAGGTCGATCGCCGAAGCAGTACTTTTCGGAAATCAAGATGATGCAGAGGCTCTCGCGCGTGCCCATGCCGACGGCGCGGCCCGTCAGGCAGTCGCGCAAATGGCCGAAGCAGACGCTGCGTAGCGGCGTACACTGACCATCGGTCAGAATATTTGTCTCAACAACTAAGGATAGAGGAAACCCCATGAAGCTGACTCAGGACCAACTCGATCACTTCCACCGCGAAGGATGGATCTTCTTAGAGAATTGTTTCTCACCCGAAGAAGTCGCCGTCCTCAACGAAGAAGGCGAAAAGATCTACGCTGAGGAGCGCGAGGAGGTCTGGCGCGAAACATCCGGCGCGCCGCGCACGGCGTTCGCCGCCCATACCTATAACGACGCTTACGGCGTCTTGGCCCGCCATCCCCGTTTGATCGAGCCGCTTGAGCAGGTCTTCGGCGAGCAGGTCTATATGCACCAGTTCAAGATCAACGCGAAAGCGAAGTTCACGGGCGATGTCTGGCAGTGGCATCAGGATTTCGGCACGTGGCACCGCGATGATGGCATGCCTGAACCACGCGCTATGAACATCGCCGTTTTCCTTGATGAGGTTTTCCCGTTCAACGGGCCGCTCATGCTGATACCGCAGAGCCACACGGATGGTGTCCTGGCGGCCGGCCACGACACAACGACAACAAGCTATCCGCTTTGGACGCTCGACGAAGAGACCGTTGAGAGGATGGTCAACAAGGGTGGTTTGGTCGCACCGACCGGCAAGCCCGGCGGCGTGCTCATGTTCCACGGCAATCTCGTGCATGGCTCGGCTGGCAACATCACGCCCTTCCCCCGGAAGATCGTTTACCTGACGCTCAATGCGGTCTCGAACCACATCCGCAAACCAACGCGGCCCGAGTGGATTGCCCATACAGACTTCACGCCGATCGAGCCGTGCGAGGACGACAAGCTCTTGAAGCTCGCGCAGCGCTATGCCTCGGCTGCTGAGTAAACCTGGAAAGCGAATCGATCCGGTCGTGCGCCAGCATGGCCGGGTTTTATTGGGCTACCAGTTGTCCCCGCGCTTCAGCGTATTCCCGGCTGAGGCGGGAAACGAGGCGAGCGGCAGGCACGACCTTTTTGACAGCGGCGATACCCTGCCCTGATCCCCAGATTTCCTTCCAGCTCTTTGGCTTCGATGAGCCATCCGCGAAACTCATCTTCGTTGGATCGCTATCTGGCAGGTTGTCCGGGTCTAGTCCGGCGCGCGCAACAGCAGGCTTTAGATAGTTGCCATGCACGCCGGTAAAGAGATTGGTGTAGACGATGTCCTCCGCACCGCCCTCGACCAGCATGGATTTGTATTCATCGGCTGCGTTTGCCTCATCAGTCGCGATGAAGGCGGAACCGACGTAGGCAAGATCGGCCCCCATCACTTGAGCGGCAAGCACCGATCGACCATTCGCGATCGAGCCGGACAAGAGCAGTGGGCCGTCAAACCACTCTCGTATTTCCTGCACCAGGGCAAACGGTGACATCGCACCTGCATGGCCGCCCGCGCCAGCTGCAACGGCGATCAGCCCGTCGGCACCCTTCTCGATCGCCTTCTTGGCGAACCGGTTGTGAATAACGTCGTGCAGTGTGATGCCGCCGTACGAATGCGCCGCTTGGTTGACTTCTTCGCGCGCACCGAGCGACGTAATCATGATCGGCACCTGCCACTTGACGCAGATGTCGAGGTCGCGCTGCAGGCGGCCGTTCGAGCGATGCACGATCTGGTTGACTGCAAAAGGTGCCGCCGGCGTGTCGGGATTGTCCTGATTGTAGCGGTCGAGATCCTCGGTGATCTTCTTGAGCCACGCCTCAAGCATGATCGGCTCGCCATCGGCCTCGCGCGCATTCAGCGCCGGAAAAGAGCCAACGATACCGGACGTGCATTGCGCAACCACAAGGGCCGGGTTCGAGATGATGAACAGCGGCGCACCGACGACGGGCAATCGCAGCGTATCGAAAATCGGCGGCAGGGCCATGTTGTTCCAGCTAATCTGAATTGCGGAGTTCGGTCGTTCGCGACCTACTGGGTTGGAGTTGCTTTTTTCACGATCAACGCATCGAGTGCAATGCATCGATCTTCGAACACACGAAGTGGGTTCATTTCGATGCTTGCCGCCGTATCGCCCATGTCGCCCATGTCGCCCATGTCGCCATGAGCCGCAGCGAAAATCGACAGCCTGGAGATCACCGCCGCAATCATGTGTTTATCCACCGGCTTGGCTCCGCGCGCACCTTCAAACAGCGCCCGACCCTTGAGTTCGTCGATCATTTCGAGAGCAGTAGCTTCGGAAACAGGCGCCCGGCGCAACGACACATCGCCCATGACCTCGGTGAAGATGCCACCTAGTCCGAACATGACGACAGGTCCGAAGACGGGGTCGAGTTTCGAGCCGAGGATGCAGTCTATCCCATCGGGGACCATCGGCGAGACGATGATGCCGTCGATCGCAGCGTCCGGCTTCGCAGTCTTCACGCGCGTCATCATCTCGTTGAAGGCAATCCTGACGTTGTCATCACCTTCGACGTCGAGCGCGACACCACCGACCTCTGTTTTGTGCAGGATGTCTGCGGAAGCAATCTTGAGAGCGACCGCCCCTCCCGCCTTCTGCGCCGCCGCGACCGCCTCATCGCCCGTCGCTGCAAGAACATCTTCGACGACCGGTAACCCAAACGCAGCAAGGGCCGCTTTTGCGTCACGCTCACTGAGCGTGCCATTCGGCAAAGCTTCAACCGCCGGAACATCCGGGATATGTGGTGCACCTTTGTCGAACGCCATGCCGAACCGCATCAACGCCGCCATCGTCGCAACCGCACGCGATGGGTCTTCGAAACAGGGAAAACCTTCGTCCTCGTATTCCTTGCAGATCTCCGGTGTCGCGACGAGCGACTGAATGAAAAGCGTCCGGTCTTGTCCTTCCATCGCCTCCTTCAGGCCGGCGCGCAATTGTGGCGAAATGGCGGGAGATCCGGCAACGGACGTCCAAAACCCGATGAGCGCATCGTAGTTGCCCTGCTCGATCATCAGGCGCGTGAACTTCGGCACGAGGGTTAGGTCGTTGAAAAACTGCGCCGTGACATCGACCGGGTTGCGGGGAGCGGCGAAAGGCACGAGTTCTTTCATGACCTTTTGCGCTTCCGGCGGCATCGCGGCAACTTCGAGACCATGTTCTTCGGCAGCATCGGCCATCAAGACACCGCCGCCGCCCGAGACCGTGACGAGCCCGATGCGATTGCCTGCCGGATATATGCGTGGCCGTGCGGCATAGCAGATGTCGAGCGCTTCCTCGGTGGTGCGCGCCCGGTGGCAGCCGGTCTCACGCAGGATGGCATCATAGACTTTGTCATCGCCCGCGAGTGATGCGGTATGCGAACTCGCCGCTTCTGCG
>CAZWCL010000196.1:0-6827 GCA_964632265.1 uncultured Hyphomicrobiaceae bacterium
GGTATGTTTTGCACTCGATCAGTGTCGGTCCGTTACCGGCGCGCGCATGAGCAATCGCTGCCCCGGCTGCCTCGTGGACCGCGAGAACGTCGTTGCCGTCGACAACCTTTCCGGGGATGCCATACCCCTCAGCGCGTGCTGCAACATCGGTTACTGCGAGGCTTTTTTCGGCCGGTACGTTGACGGCCCAAAGATTGTTTTCGCACACGTAGACCACTGGCAGCTTCCAACCGGCTGCGATGTTGATCGACTCGTGAAACGGCCCTGCATTGGAGGCGCCATCACCGAAAAAGCAAACCGCGACCGCGCCCTTGCCATCCATCTGCGCTGCAAGTCCGGCACCTGTTATGATTGAGATACCGCCGGCGACGATACCATTGGCCCCCAGCATGCCGATTTCAAAATCGGCGATGTGCATCGACCCACCCTTGCCTTTGCAGTAGCCCGTCTCCCGGCCATAAAGCTCCGCCATCATACGGTTCAGATCGGCGCCTTTTGCTATGCAGTGGCCATGACCACGGTGTGTCGATATGATCTTATCTTCGCGTGTCAAGGCCGCACAAACGCCGACCGCAACCGCTTCTTCGCCAATATAGCAATGCACGACACCATAGATGTCGCCAGCCAAAAAATCGGCAGAGGCGCGCTCTTCGAACCGACGGATCGTTTGCATCCGGCGCAACATGTCGCGCTGCATTTCTGGTGATACCGCCACTGGCTCAGACATCAAATCGTTCTCCCTGATACGGCTGTCGACCGGCCAGCTTCACTGATGAAAGCTCATCAATTATGGACATCCCTATATGAGGGGAGCCCCCTCACCTTTGCGGATATCATTGATGACTTCCCTGACGCGCTGGCGCAGTGGTGCGTACTGGACGCCGAACTCTTGGACGAGACGGCTGTTGTCGATCATGAAGTTGCTGGAAATCTCGCGGCCGCCTGTTTCAGACTCAAAGCGAATGTCGGCATCGGGCAGAAAATCGCGCACGATTGCCGCCAACTCGCCCATGCTGACGGTTGTACCGCCGGAATTGTAAGTCTCATGCTCGGGAGCGTCAGAAAGCAAGACGCGAGCGAATACTTCCGCCATATCCTCGACGTGGATCACACAGCGCATGGCGTCAGCGTGCGGGAACGTGACCGGGTTGCCGCGCGCCGGCTGGCACATGCAGTTGACGTGATCGATCGAGCCGAATTTCTTGTCAGGTCCGGTGACGTTGGCGGGGCGGATGCAGGAAATGTTCATGCCGTAGGCGCCGCGGTAGTCGTGCGCCTGCCACTCGTTAATGATCTTGTTGACGGCATACTGTGTGGTGCCGTGACGTTCGTCATCCTCGTGCACGAGACGCTCGCCGAATTTGGATTGAAGTCCGGAGACGGCAAGTGAGCTGGCAAAGACAGTGTGTTTGACGCCATGGCGGCGCGCCGCCTCGAAGCAGTTATCCATGCCCTGCACGTCGAGCTTGAAGGCGACATGCGGGGCAATTTCGCCAATGAAGTAGGAAAGATTGACGATACGATCGGCGCCACTTTCCTGGACCGCGCCGATGACATCATCGAACTGGGTGACGTCGCCGCGTATGAGGTTGACCTCATCGCCGAGTTCGCCGAAGGCGGATTGTGCGCTGACAGTATCGATGTCCATGCAGGTGACGCTGTGGCCTTGGCGAACAAGGATCGGGATAAGGCGACGGCCGATGAAGCCTGCTCCGCCGATTGCCAGAATGGACATGGGATTTGCTCCTGCGGCTAAGCGCTCTCAAGCTGTTTCGATGATGATTGGTCAAGGCTCGCCGCCGGCTCCGGCGGGTTATTGGTGATGATGCCTTCCTCGACGGCCTTGATCTGCATAGCGAGGTATTTCGAGAAAATGCGCACATGCGGCAGTCCGCCAGCGGTGAACCAAAGGCCAGGCTGGGAGGTGCGGCGCCACATGTTGCGCTGCTCGCCGTCGGAGCCGAACCCCCAAACGGGGCCAATTTTGTCGGCGATCTCGTCACCCATGAAGAGGCGGACAACCTCCTGCTGGTTCTTGTAGCCTGTGGCGGTGACGATCAGGTCGGCCTCAATTAAAGAGCCATCCTTCATGCGCGCGCCGCCAGCCTCGAAACGCTCGATGTCTTCAAAATGCTTAAGCTTGATCGAGCCATCGACGATCAGGTCGGAACAGCCGACGTTGAAATAGTAGCCACCGCCGCGGCGCAGGTATTTCATCTGATAGCCGGTGTTATCGGGCGGGCCGTTATCGAGCTTGAAGCCGCGTGCCTCGAGGCCGTCCAACAGTTGCTTGTCTTCTTCGGCGTTCTTGGCGGCGACCAGCTGATAGTTCTTGACGAGATACGGATAGGGCGCAGCAGTTGCGATCAGGTCGCAGTCCTCTAACGGCATGTCACCTTGATAAAGCGTGTAGATGCGCTGAGCTTCCTTAAGGCTCACGACCAATGTCGTGTTGCGCTGCACGATCGTGGTGTCGGCACCCGAGTTGTGCAGGTCATGTGCAACATCGTGGCCGGAATTGCCGGTGCCGAAAACGATAGCCTTTTGGCCTTTCCAGTCGTGGCCGTCCTGATAATCGCCAGAGTGCATCAGGGCGCCGGCGAAATCCTTGATGCCGGGCCAGTCGGGACGAATCGGAATCGCGCTGACCCCGGTCGCCATCACGATATGGCGCGGCCTGAGCGTTTGTTCGCTGCCATCACCTCGGCGGACAACGGCTGTCCATTGCGCCTTGGCGTCATCGTAGGAGGCCGCAACCAATTCCGTGCTGGTCCAAAAATTGAGCTCCATCGCCTCGACGTAAGCTTCGAAGAAATTGGCAAGCAGATCCTTTGGAATGTAGACTGGCCAGTTCGGCGGGTAGGGCATATAGGGCAGGTGATTGACGAATACCTCGTTGTGGAGGACGAGGTTGTGATAGCGCTTGCGCCAGGCATCGCCGACGCGTTCGTGGCGATCGATGATCAGCGTATCGAGGCCAAGCCGGCCGAGACAGGCCCCTATCCCAAGACCTGACTGATTACCGCCGACAACAAGCACGGTTGGTTCACGGTCTTCGTAGGCGCGCTGCTTGTTGCGCACATCGAGCCAGTTTTCGGCGCCAAAGCCGCCGGACCATTCCTTGCCGGTCGGGCGATGTGCGTGAACGCGCTCCTCATGGCCGGTGATCTGATCCAGCGATGTGAGCAGCACCCAGGTGCGCAGCTCTCCACCCTCGGGCACCAAGCGGATGACGCCGCTGCAGTTGCCGACGGAAGTTTCGAAGGAAATGATCGCTTCCACGCACTCAATGCCGGCGCGTTCGACAATGGCCGGCGGCGTACGGCCAGGAGCAACCTGGAAATTCCTCGGCCGGATATCAGCCAACGTGGTGGCCAGCAGCGCTTCGATTTGGTCGCTGCCGCTGACCGTGTCCAGGTGCCAAGTGAAGGCGAGCAGATCGCGCCAGTGACAATCTTCCGCGAATAGTGTGGCGGCGGCGTTAGGGTTGCCTGCTGCGAGTGCGGTTTCGAAGTCGCGCAGCCAGCCGGTGACTGAGTCAAATGGCGTCTTGCTGCCAAGAACGGCTTTAAAAGACATGGAAGGCTCCTTGAATCGATAAGACAGCCTACCAGAAGCGCGATGGACCTTTGCGATCATGAAGATGATTTTGCCGCGGCCGAGGCGCCAAACCTATCAGGCCGAAAACTGCGTGATCGGCCTATTGCCTCAGGAACGCCACCGACCTACGGCGTTTAGATCCCCGGTCTGTGCAGCGAGAAGGGCCAGATCCTTTCGATGAAAATTCTGCCGCTGCTCGCCCATCTTTGAAATTATGACAAGTCTCAGCTTGCCGCCCCCATTGTCGGGGTATTAGCCGACGTAACTGCCACCATTACAATCGAGCACAGCGCCGGACACATAGGACGCCGCCGGCATTAGTAGCATCATGATCATCCAGGCCATTTCCTCCGGCTGTCCCATGCGGCCCGACGGAAGCTGCTTCGGGTCGGTGGTGTTACCAGCAGTCATGGCAGTCTCTATGGGGCCTGGCGCGATGCCGTTGATCAGAACACCTTTGCTGACGGCGCGGCGTGACAGCCACCGGATGACGACATGGACCGCGCCTTTGGATGCTGCATAATCAATTGGGGTCGACATTGACGTCCCGCCGGTGCGGCCGGCAACAGATCCGATCATGACGATTTTGCCACCACCATTGGCTGCCATGTGATCTGTGAAGGCCGTGCCGAGGTCGACGGGTACGCGTACGTTAACGTCCATCGTGCGGTGGAAGCGCTCGATGCTGTCAGCTTCTTCGTGGAGCGGTATCCGGGACAGAATCCCGGCACAGTGAGCGAGGCCGTATACGGGACCGTTCGCGAGTAGTTTCTGGATTGTGTCAGAATGCGTCAGATCGCCTTGCACAATTTCGACGGTCGTGCCGAGGGCTTCGAGTTCGGCCTGGACGTCGGCGAGAGCGGTGCGATCATTCAACAAAACAATTGCGCCCAGTTCGGCGGCAGCACGGGCGGTGGCGCGTCCGATGCCATTAGCAGCGCCAGTGATCACGACGCGTTTGCCCTCGAGACTGAGTGCTTTGGGTAGGGAGCGGCTACTCGTTGCGTCTTGATCGATCATGGGGAAACTCCGTTATCGGGTGCGGGGACTGTTTGGTTTCAGCGGCATGCCATTGCGGAAACTCCGTGTTTTGCGGCTTTCAGCAATTCATCGACAAGGTATGTCAGAACATCATCAAGGACGTGCTGCGGCAGGTTAGTGGAAATTCAGGGTAAGGTGGTCATCGTGATTGGAGGTGCGAGAGTGATCCATGACGCCGGCTGCTTGCTCCGACTTGCTCGCAAAGGTGGCTGATAATGGACCGATTCTTCCGACGCCTGGCCAAGATGCGGAAGCGGCAAGGCAAGTCGGCGCGTTGGTTACGTTCGAAAGGCAATCGTTCTATTGTGCAAGAGTTCGTCGATCAGCCACCGCCGAAGGGATTGTCTGATGTCCGGTATTGCTTCGCTGCTCACTGATCCCGCGGTGCGCGGCTGGTACCTAGTGTTCTGCTTCGCCGTGATGATCTTGCCCATGGTCGGGCTGGCACTTTGGTATCATCGAAACATTCACTCGACGCCTGGTGGGCGAGCGCTGATGGAACGCCAAAACAGGTCACGATACGGCGTGCGCCGAGGCATTCGCGGAGCGTTCAAGAATGCTAGCGAGGCCGGCGATATGGCGCGCGATATCGAGCGCGGCGCATATGGCCGTGACGCACGCCGCCTGCAGACCATTGTCTACTGGGTGGCAGGCTTCTGGCTACTTGCGAACGTAGCGTGCTTTGGCATTCTGATTTGGGCAGACGAGATCAACCGCAAGCTGCCCGGCGCCTAGATGTGAACTTTCAGGAGGTTGTTCGTTAGGACCGGAAGATGTTGTTCATCCGGTCGTACCCGGTGAGGCTGAAGTCGCCAAACAAACAGCGATTCGCCGGGGACCGAATGAACAGCCGACGGCCGCCAAAGCGACGGCGTTCGTGAGCCAGTTCGTGCGGGCGCTGGCGAAGAACGTTAAATCCTTGATCCTTAAATCCTTATGTCTTGAGCACGACGGCTCCACCGGGCCGCAGCTGGGCACGGGAATCCAGGGCGTCAGCCTCTGGTCGCTTGCGATAGCCATGGCGGACAACGCGAAGAACACCCGCACGGTTCACTTTGGAGGCTCGACCGGTCAAGACACAGAGGAATCCGTCGCCCGCGCTGTCTCGAACTCAATGCCAGCATGCCAAACTGAATGTGATGATCCTCATCGCGTTGCGAAGATGTCTCCGGAATTGGCCTCTTGCGGGAGACCGTCCACATACGCGGCCATTTGCGACGCGGTTATCGGCTGCTCGAACATGAGCCGATTGTCCTCGCGCAGCGACACATTGAATTGATAGAGCCCCACGTCAGTCAGTCGACGGAGGCAGCAGTGCGCGATCTCGCGCTGGATCGTCGTGAATTCGAACGAGACAGCTGCAACGGGCATACGTAGGCCCGAAAGCACCTCTACCTCGTGTCCTTCGACGTCGATCTTGACGAATTGGGGCACGCCGTATTCGCCAATTAGCGTGTCAAGCGTCGTGCAAGCGACGTCGATGGTCCGATCCCACCGTTGTCCCTGCCAGCCGTCGGCGCCGCGGGCTGCGTCGATGAAGGCGTCGGAGACGGTCGAGACGGAGGGGTTCTCGGAGTTCACGCTGAGACGAACCGCGCCTGCCGACTCACCGCAAGCAGCACTAATCAGCGTCACATTTGAGTCGCGACCATAAAGCAAGCGCAACGCGCGGTTAGCGAGCGGTCCTGGTTCTACGGCAACGACGCGCGCGCCAAGCCGGCGAAAGGAGCCTATTCGATTGCCGACCAGCGAACCGATATCGAAGGCTAGATCGCCGGGCGCGAGGAAGCGACCATAGAGGGCATCCATTTCCGCGGCGTGCCGGGTGTCGCGATACGCTACGCGTAAAGCGTCTACGATACCTTTCAATTCCTTGGATGGCACCACGTCAGCTCTCGTTTAACCCAACCTAGTGGGCACATGGCAATTGCAACGGCCCTTGCCAACCGGCAAACGTGAAAGTCAGCCTTTCCCCGCGAATTTCCGTCAGAACAGGGCATCCCGTGGCGCGGGAGACTATGCACATTGTCGTGCATGGCGGATCGTGGATTGACATCGACTGGACAGTTTTGGCTTGAGCACGTCGTGGCGTGTGCGGCAGGTGGTGGCTTGATGAGGGCCTACGCGGAGCGGCACGGGCTCAGCCTGCAAAGCTTTTATTGCTGGAAAGGGCAGTTGAAGAAGCG
>CAZWCL010000197.1:0-6825 GCA_964632265.1 uncultured Hyphomicrobiaceae bacterium
TGCGAAAAAGCGCCAGGCGTCGCGAGCCACATGAGTTCTGCAACAGCCTGCTAGCGCTCTAGAACTCGAACACTGGCTCGCGTGCGAAACCGGGCAACACGGCCGCCGCCGCCGTATTTCGTTCGGATACAGAGAAATGTTCGCCAACCCGCAGCCAAACGACCAGCCGCGCCAGTTCGCCTTCTCGGCGTATCGCCGTAAGGCGCCCGCCGTCCTTGAGCTGATCGAGCAGGCGCGTTGGTACGTCATCGACGCCGCCGTTGACGAAGATCGCATTGAACGGCCCTTCACTGGCATACCCATCCGCCAGCGGCCCGGTCACCACCACCGCGTTGCTGCTCTCCTCAGCCTCCAGCGCCGCCTCCGCCGCGCTGGCCAGCGCCGCATCGCTCTCGAGCGCCACGACCGTCTGGGCAATCTTGGCGAGCAGCGCGACCTCATAGCCGCTGCCGGCTCCAACCAGCAGAACCACATCGTCATCGTCCAGCTCCAGCGCCTGGATCATCTGCGCCACCGTACGCGGCGCAAGCAGCGCGCGCGCCTCTTGCCCCTCATTGTCGCCGGCGATCATCAGTTCCATGTCGCTGTAGGCAACGCTTTGGAGTTGCTCGGGCAAAAAGGTCTCCCGCGCCGTCTCGAGCATTGCGCGCGCTATGCGCCGGTCCGTGAGGTTGCTCGGTCGCACCTGGCTTTCGACCATATTGAGGCGCTGAAGGGCATATTCGACCATTGTTCATTCCTTAGCGGCAAGGGTTTTTGCGCCGCAGCCCTGTTCATTGCCTCTTCACTTGCGAAGAGTAACGTTGCACCGCGAAGCAGGGCTGTGATACACGGCTCCGATCGCTGAGGGCAAGCAGACATCTTGGGGCCGGCAAAACCTTCCTTGAGATATTGCCGCCATCATCGACTATCCGCTTGGTTGATCGGGGCCCACCACGCCCACGATGCACCCCATCGCCGCGCTGCAAAGCAAACATCGGCGATGATAAACCAGCTGGTAGATCTGAGGCCACGTGGCGGAGTGGTGACGCACCGGATTGCAAATCCGTGAACCCCGGTTCGATTCCGGGCGTGGCCTCCAATCTCGATCCAGTCAATCTTCCGGAACCGAACCCGAAGAGCGGCCCCACCCCCCACTTATGGCCAGCCCCCGCTTATGACGGCGAGCCCCTCTACCCCGGCTCCCTCACCTTCCGCGCCCGCAAATCGTGGCTCGTCGCCAGCGCCGTTGGATCGACCCCGTCGCCGAAAATCATGTGCTTCAGCACCTTCTGCGTCCCCGTCACCGGCAACTGCTCCACGAATACGACCCATCCCGGCGCCTTGTAATAGGCAAGCTCAAGAAAACACGCATCAAAAAGCTCACCCGCCAGAGCCGCGTCACCCGTCACGCCACCTGCCACCACGACCGCCGCCAGCACTTCCTCCTCACGCATCGGATCGGCCACCGCCACGACCGCCACCTGTTCGACCCGCGCCTGCGCCTGCAACACCGCCTCCACCTCGGCCGCTGCGATGTTCTCGCCGGACCGCCGGATCATGTTCTTCTTGCGATCGACAAAATAGAGCATGCCGCTCTCATCTTGGACGACGGTGTCGCCCGTGTGCCACCATCCCCCGCGCCAGCCCCTCTCCGTCGAGTCCGGTAGATTGAGATATCCAGAGAAGGCGCCCCTGCGCGGTGTCTCGGCTGAATGGCGAACGACCATCTCGCCGGGCACGCCCCGCGGAACCTCCGCGTCATTCTCGTCGACGGCGCGCACCTCCAGCCCCTCACTCGGCCGTCCCATCGCCCGTGTATCCACCTGCCGCGGCCCGTGCGTATCAACCAGAATACGGCACATCTCCGTCATCCCCCAGCCCTCAACCAGCGGGAACCCGAAGCGCTCTTCAAACGCCCGGTGCAACGTCGGCTCGACGCCGGCCCCGAACGCCCATCTGACGTCATGATCCCGGTCGGACGGCGAAGGCGGCGCATTCATGAGCGCCGGAATGACGATACCAAGATAGTGGCAGGCCGTGGCCCCGCACGCCTTGATGTCGGCCCACCAGCGGCGCGCGCTGAACCGCTCCGGTATGATCAGCGCACCACCGGTCGCCATCATCCCATAGAATGACACAATCCCCGCGTTCACATGAAAAAGCGGCAATGGGTTGTAGAGCCGCTCACCGGGCCCGACCGTCATTGCACCACCACGAGTCGAATACCACGTGCCCATCGAAAGCTCGTAGGCATGAGAGATCATGCACCCCTTAGGCCGCCCCGTTGTCCCGCTGGTATAAAGCAGGCTCGCTTCCGACTCGGGTCTCACCGGCATCTTCGCGCATGGCGCAACATCAACCGCCGGCGGCAGCAGCGGCAGCGGCGTCATGGCGCCATCGCCATCCCACACCACGACTGGGCACCGCGCCCCCGCGCCCGCCGCACGCGCCGCCGCCTCGCGAACGGCCGTTTCATACGCCGCCAGTGTCACCACCAGCGCCGCACCGCTATCCTCCAGCACATAAGCAATCTCAGCCGCCCGGTAATCGGGATTGACCGGAACCCAGGAGATCCCGCAATCAGCCAGCGCCAACTTGAGCGTCAGCATCCCCGGCCGGTTCCCCGCCAGCACGGCGACCCGGTTCCCGTGCCCGTAACCGGCCGCACGCAGCTCTCCAGCCAACGCCTCGGCTTGCGCCGCGACCTCACTGTAGGAGAGCGTTGCCCCCTCCGGAAGATACCCGCGCTCCCGATCCGCCGGTATAATGATGAACGGCGCCGCCCCATACTCTTCGGTAGCGGCCCGAAAAAAACAACCGATCGTTTTTCCAGCGTCAGACAACATCGACCGCTCCCGAGAAAACAACCGGAAGTGCATGACGTCCTGATTTATATCAGAAAAATCACAGCCGCGCGCTTTAGCAGCAAGCCCGCGCAACGTCGTTCACCCGGCATGGAACCGAGCATAAAGGCTCAAACGCCCGTGTAAAACAGATGAATTCACGGCTTTGAACAACCGTAAGGCATCAAAAGCGATGTTTGAACGTACCTTTGATGCGCAGACCATCCGGATCGCTCTCAATCGCATCGTCCCGCGGCTCGGCGACCGCCACCGGCTTGTCGCCATAAAGCAGCTCAAGCCCGAAATCCAGCTTTGGCAGGACACCCAGCGAACCCAATCCGGGAATACCCACCGAGCTTTTCTCATCCTCGCGAGACGGCAGTTCCTTGCCCGCCGAAAGATCCAACGATTTGCCCGCATCGGACCCTGCTGGCCGCCCCCGGTCGCTAACGCCACCGCCCTCGGCACTAGTCTGAAACGCCGCCGCCGGCAACACCGCAACCCCAAGCAACAAGGCCACCGATAAAATTCGCACGACCATTATAAAAATCCCAAGCCGCCCGACGCCCCGCGCGTCCAAGCCTTCAACATATAGAACAGTCCACAGAGTCTCACCAGCTTGGTTAAAGGCGCCTGAACAATTGGCATAATTCATGTGGCTAGTATGTCATGTGACCGTCACGCCACTCTCACCCCCGCGCCCCTTTTCGCCGCCACACCATGCTGGCAGCATGCGGCCGCCTGCAAGAAAAACCAGCCGGACAGCAATATAACCCCGCCGCGACGGACCGGACTCTTCCCGTCCAACCTCCATGCGCTACACGCAAAAAAGAGGGGAGGCACAAGCCCCCCCTCTCATAAAGACCCAATCCCTGAAGGATTAGAACTTAATACGAGCACCGACCACAACCTGGTCCATGTCGCTGTTGTTACCCTGAGCAGCGTTCAGGTTGTTGTCATCAGCTTCGAAGTGCTTGTAGTGGATGTACAGCTCCGTAGCGGCAGCATCGATGTTCTGCTGGAAACCAATCGCCCAGATAGCCAATTCAGTGTTCTGGAAATCGTTTTCAGCTCTGGTGTACTTGCCCCAGAAGTTGGAGGCGCCGAGCGGCGAAAACTTGCGGTTAACACCACCTGCGATGCTCCAGGCATGCGACTCATCCGTTGGGAAAGCAGCAAGTTGGTTTTCCGCGTAACCATAAGCACCGTGAACGTAGACACCCGAAGCGACGTGCTGAACACTCGCCGATGCACCAATCAGGTCACACTCATAGGTCGACAATCCGTCGCCGTCCTGACAGGCAGCCGAAGAGATGAAGCCTGGTCCAGAGTCACCCGTCGTGTCATGCTGGTAACCAACACCGGCCGCGACGCGGACGCCATTGAACTCATTCGCATAGCGCAGCGCGACATCGTAGAAATCGTCCTGGCCGTATGCTGACGAGAATACGAACCCGGCGAATTCTGGCGAGATGTAGCGAATGACTTCGCGACGATCGCCCTCACCAAGGAACGCACCGTGCGGACCGCCAAACTGGTCAAATCGCGCACCGTTTCCGGCCAGCAGGTTGCCCATGTCATCACTGTAGTCTGGCGAACCACCTAAAGTGCAGCCGAGACAGATTTCTGTGATGCCATCCGCAGCAGATGACGTCCAACCCATCCACACCGTACCAAGCCGCTTCGACTTCAAATACAGCGCTTCGTGGCGGATATCGAGGCCGGAAACATTGTATGGCGAAGTTTGGCTATTGCTGCCAAGATGGTTGGCGCGAACACCAAATTCCATCAAGAAACCAGCAGACCAATCTGAATCGATCCGGGCCGAGCCCTTGAACCGGAACCGCGAGCGGCTCGAGTTGTGCGTGCCGATGTAGGTGTTAGCTTCTTCGTTGACACCATTCGATGTGTCGACGTTCCAGAACACGATTGCTTCGTGTACGTGACCCGACACTTCAAGAGAAACCCTGCGGTTACCCTTGCGTGCTGTCGTGGCTTCAAGCTCGGCGACCCGCTCTTCAAGGTCGGCGCAGCAGTTACCACCCAGGTCTGCGGCCATAGCGCCGGTTGCAGCGAAAGCTGCGAACGCGGTCGCGATGGTCAAGCGACTGGTCGTTTTCATTAGTCCCCCGATCATATCCATCTCCACAGTTGTGGTTGCAGTTGTTTGCAGAAGGCATCACGCGCTGCCCGGCGACAGCTCGCGTACGGACCGAGAAGCACGCACGCGCGTGTGCGCAAGCTGCTCCGACCGGACGCGCTACGAACTAACGAGATACTGGATACTGACTGGTACGAGTGCGGCTAATTCAGTGCCGGGCTTGCCCCCTGCTTCTTGCGTCACGGCCCGCTTGGGAGGACGGGGATCCGCTTCTGCAAGTTGGTCAGTTCGACCAGACGCCGCACGACTCGATTACGATGAATGTTGGATAGGCCCGAAACAGATTCTCAGCAAACCCAACCAACAGTTATTTACACCCATTTGCGCTTAATGTGGCTCATCGGCCACGACCGGCCCAAGCGCCACACTCAATTCTGGATTGACGCATCCACCAAAAGCAACCGCGATCCCGCTGCACCCTTTGGTTCTGACTGCATCAAAACCGAAATTTATTAACAAACGATTCCGTGTCCCCGTCATTAACGGAGCGACGTTATCCCCGCCCGCTGTAACAAGGCAATAATGCCACGATCGAGCAAACAACGCGGACACTGCCTATTCCGGCTTACCAACATACCGACCTACCGGTTTCCCCGTTTACCGGCGACAAAATGAAAAACATCACCTGGCCCTTCATATGCAATAGGTGCGGAACGCCATCTTGATATAGCTAAAACCGAACAGCGCCCTGAACAGGGACAGCGTCAGGCGTCATGTAAGATAGGAAGCTCAATCCAAAGTATGAAACGCGGGTCATCATTCCAGACGACAAGCTGCGAACCCCACCGGATCTCGACCCCAAAAAAACAGAAAGCCTCAATCAGCGGCGGGCCTGCAAATAAATCTTCCACCAACGAAAAAGAGCCGCCCCAAAGGACGGCTCTTTCCAAAAGTTTTGGTCCGTTACGACCAGTCTGGTCCCGACAGGATCAGAACTTGATGCGTGCACCCATCATGACCTGGTCCATATCGCTATCGCGACCTGTAGCAGCAGTAAGGTTTTTCGCCTCAGCATCGAAGTGCTTGTACCAGACGTAGATGCTCATCGCGGCCGCATCGATGCTTTGCTCGACACCAACACCGTAGACCGTCAGATCAGTGTTCTGGAAATCGTTCTCGTGTTGGGTGTACATACCCCAGAAGTTGGTGTTGCCAAGCGTCGAGAACCTCTGGTTGATACCACCCGTGATGTGCCAAGCCTGTGACTCGTCGTTCGGGAAAGCATTCAGCAGGTTTTGCGCATAGCCATACGCACCACCGACATAGATGCCGGTCGGCGTGTGCTGGATGCTCGCCGAAGCACCAATCATCTCACAGTCGTACGTGGACAGGCCGTTGCCATCCTGACAGGCAGCCGAAGAGATGAAGCCTGGGCCGGAGTTGCCGGTCAGGTCACGCTGATAGCCAACACCACCGGCGATTCGGATCGCACCGAACTCACCTGCATAGCGCAGGGCAACGTCGTAGAAGTCATCCTGACCATAGGCGGCCGAAACGACAAAGCCAGCGATCGTTGGCGAGATGTAGCGAATGACTTCGCGGCGGTCACCCTCACCGATGAAAGCACCGTGCGGGCCAGCAAACCGATCGAAGCGCGCGCCGTTGCCAGCGAGCATGTCACCCAAATCGTCCGAATGGTCCGGGCTGTTGCCGAGGCCACAGCCCAGGCAAATTTCGGTGATGCCGTCAGCAGCCGACGAGGTCTGACCGAGCCACACTGTACCAAGCGTTCTTGATTTGAGGTACAGCGCTTCGTGCCGGATATCGACGCCAGCAACGTTGTATGGCGAAGTCTGGCTGTTGTTGCCAAGGTGGTTGGCGCGAACACCGAATTCCATC
>CAZWCL010000198.1:0-6817 GCA_964632265.1 uncultured Hyphomicrobiaceae bacterium
CTGACGTGAACGTTCAGACAGCCGGTTAACGAGCGCTTCACTCAGCTTCAGGGTTTCCGCAGCCAGGCGCCGGGAGTGCTCGGGAGAGAAGGTTCGCAGCTGAAGCACGATGATCATCGATGTTGTGTCGAAGTCGATCTGCGTCATGCTCTTCCAATGTTTGACGAACTTCTCGATCGAGCGGTCCTTCACTGCAAAAGCTGTCAGCGCGTCAGCCCTGGGCGAATTGAAGATGTCTTCGAAATTCACGCGCTTGGCGAGATCTTCAAGTATCTGGCGGCTTTGGAGATAGTCCATCAGAATATAGCTGTCGGTCACGGTCGAGCCGGCGGTTGTCACTCCCGTGACCATCGAGAGCATGTCTGTGGTGGGCGCCGAGTCGGCGCCGCGTACCGCAAAACGGACCTGGACGGCGTACTGATCTGCTGCAACGAAATGGAAATAGGTGGCAGCCAATGCCGTCGGAATGACGACGAATACGATCGCAGAGAGGCGTAGCAGCCATCGCCGCCGACGCTGCGGCGATGCTTTCGGCCTTGCCTGGCCCGCTTCGATCTTGACGTGCTCGTTCACTGTTCTGGCATCCTTGCCCCAGTGGGTTTCTTCTCAACCCAAGAAAACTTCGGTCACCGCGCCTAGCCTCCGGCGCGGGGATTTGACGGTCCCGGTATTGGCGGCGGACCCGAGTTTGCTTCGCCGCCGTTTTCTCGCCGCACCGGCGCGTCCGGTTGCCCGGTACTTCCTTGAGGCGATGCAGGGGCCTGCTGGCCCGCGCCGTGGGCTTTTTTGGCTGGCGCCTTGGAGGCCTGGCGCTGGCCAGCGCCACCCTTCCCGGACCCGCCCGGACCCGCCGGCTTTTTCGGCATCGGCTGCCCCATATTCTTATTATGATGGCGGATGGCCTCTTCGAGATCGTCGTAATAATACATGCGGCCCTCGTCGAGAACCAAGCCAGCATCGCAGTAGTCGCGCAACGTGCCCACACTATGAGACACCATTACGATTGATGCAGAGTCGAGTTTTGACTTGAAGGCTTCCTTCGAGCGCTCGCGAAAGCGCGCATCGCCGACGGCGGTGATCTCGTCAACCAGATAGATCTCGAAGTCGATTGCGAGACTGACACCAAAAGCCAGTCGCGCCCGCATGCCGGACGAGTAGGTTTTGAACGGCATATAGAGCTGTTCGCCAAGTTGCGAGAACTCCTTTACATATTCAATGACGGCCTCGGTGTCCTCGCCGTAGATCCGCGACGTGAAGAGAGCGTTTTCTATACCGCTCAGCGTGCCGTTGAAGCTGCCGGCGAAGCCCAAAGGAAACGACACGCGACGGTCGCATTCGATGACACCACTGTCCGGCTTTTCCGCGCCTGAAATCATTCTCAAGAGCGTCGATTTGCCCGTACCATTGGCCCCAAGAACCGCGATGTTGCGGTTCGGCAAGTGGATGTCGGCATTTTCCAGTATCACTTTAAAGCCACCACGAATGCGATAGCGCTTATCAACAGCATTAAACGTAATCATGTCGTCCGGCGCCCCCACAACGGTCCGGTCCATTTACCGCATACGCGCACCCTACTATGGCAGTTCGGCGGCGGCGGGCGCAACGGGCCCACGCGCTATCCGACGACCACGCATTGAGATCAATCGCGGCCCAGCGTGGCAAAGTGGGGGCAGGCGGCCTGCAATCAGGGCTTCCGGACATGAAAGCGGTCCCCGGCGAGCGCGCGGCGGCGCAGTGGCGCCGGCAGCAGGATGGCACCGCGAACCAACCAGTGTGCGCGACGCGGGAATGCTATCATTCCACGGCGACGCGCGAGACCCGCCTTGATTCGGCGTGCCGCCTGATCGGCATTGATTGCGAACGCGAGAGGTCCGACATGGCGAGCGGTCTGATCCGTCCGAACGTGGCCTGGCAAGATGACCGAGACAGCGACACCGTCGTCGGCCAGCAGCAATCTCAAAGCTTCGCCATAAGCCAGAAGCGCAGCTTTCGTCGCCCCATACGTCGGTGCGTCGGCAGCCGGCAGCAGGGCGGCAAGCGAACTCACGATTGCAATGTGGCCGGACTTGCGGCGGCGCATCGAGGGGATGGCGGCCTGGACCGTCGCGATCGTGCCCGTGACATTTATATCGACGAGACGGCGCGCCTCTGCGGGTGTCTCGAGGCAACCGTCAGCGCCGTGCCCATCGAACACACCGGCATTGGCGACCAGAAGATCGACGGGCGCCGCCTCTTCAGCGCCGTTGAACCAGGCCACTACGGCCTCGGCGTCGCACAAGTCGACACCGGCGACGGAGACGACGGCGCCGCCGGCCTCGCAGCGAGAGACGGTCCCGGCCAGGCCTTCTTCAGTGCGGGCCAACAAGGTCAAGCGGACACCGGGCTCCGCATAAAGTTCGGCGAGCGCCCGGCCGATACCACGACTTGCCCCGGTTATCGCTATGTGCATGGCCACCACACCTCATGTAACCAGCGCCTTGGTCAAGTTGCGGCAAAGAACCGCCAAACGTTCGATCCTGTAGATTCTGCAGCTCCGGGGGCACCGTCACAACTGATGTATTTAAGTAACGAGACCGAACAGGATTCGGTTCGGCAACGGTATATAGACGATGTAAGCCGTCGACACGGGATGTTTATCCACCGTAGAAGGTGCAGTACAGATTATCGAATTGTATGTAGATCAAGCGATTGGTGAGCTCAGGGCAATCATATACGCGAGTTCCTGGGATAAAGTCGATCTCAGTCTATTGATCGCTGTCGATGCTGATAATCTTAGTTGTTTTTGTAAGGAATTTGCGGGGGACGACCGTGGCGCAAATAAGCGTGATCGGGCGAGCGTGCCGACTACCCGGTGCTAATAGTGTCAACGATTTCTGGGATGTGCTTGATAGGGGCCGTTGTACGGTCACGCATGTTCCCGAAGAGCGGTTCGCACAAGCTTGGTATCTCAATCCCCGGAAAGGTGAAGCGGGCAAAGCCTACACGTTCGCTGCCGGTGTCCTGGATGATATCTGGGGCTTCGATCCCGGTGTTTTCTCCATCACACCGCGGGAAGCGCGCCAGATGGACCCGCAGCAACGAATTCTGCTGCAACTCGTCTGGGAGGCGCTGGAGGACGCGGGTGTCGGTGCCAGCGATGTCGCGGGCAAGCGCATAGGGGTCTACGTCGGCGCCTCATCAATGGACTACAGCCACCGGCAATTCTTCGACCCGGCAGGCACCGATTCTTATCTCATGACCGGCAACACGCTGTCGCTTATTTCGAACCGCGTGTCCTACATATTCGATCTGCAAGGGCCGAGCCTGACGATCGACACCGCCTGTTCGTCTTCGCTGGTCGCACTTGATTATGCTGCTCAGGACCTCAAGGCCGGACGGATCGACACGGCGATCGTCGGCGGCGTCAATGCGCTGCTTAGTCCTTTCAATTACATGGGTTTTTGTGCAGCGTCGATGCTCTCGCCGGATGGCCTGTGCCGTCCGTTCGACCACCGCGGAAACGGCTATGTCCGCGCGGAAGGCGGCGTGGTCATGCTATTGCAGCGCGCCGATGCATCAGACGGCCTGCCAAGCTGCCGCAACTACGGCAACATCGTCGCATCAGGCATGAATTCCGACGGGCGTACTTCGGGCGTTGCGTTACCCTCTTCCGAACAGCAGGGCGCGCTGCTTCACGGCCTTTACGAGCGCCATGGCATCGACCCGAATGATCTTGCGTTCGTGGAGGCCCACGGGACGGGTACGCTGGTTGGTGACCCCGCTGAGGCGGGCGCACTCGGGCGGATGCTCGGTGTTAATCGCTCGCAGCCGCTGCCTATCGGTTCGGCAAAATCCAACGTCGGCCATCTCGAGCCGGCATCCGGTATCGTCGGGCTCTTGAAGGCACAGCTGGCGCTTGAGCACGGTCGCCTGCCGCAATCGCTGCATATCGAACGGCTCAATCCGCACATTGATTTCGAGGCGCTCAATCTCAAGGTAGCGGCCGACGCAGTCGAACTTTCCAACGAAACAGACGCTCCGCGGCTTGCCGGCGTCAACAACTTTGGATTTGGCGGCACCAACGTCCATGTCGTGGTGTCGGCACCGACGAACAAAGCAACGCCGGCAGAGGAACCGACCGGCGATCTTGTGCGGATTGAAACGGCTTACCTAAATCGCCCGGGGGAGAACCTCTTGTTGGTCTCGGCCCATTGCGAGGATGCGCTGCGTGAACTTGCAGGCCATTATGCGGCGTCGTTGAAGGGGGACGCCAGCGAGAGCGGCTCGGACCCCCAGGGCCGGGAATTTATAGCAGCGTCCGCCCATCGCCGGGATCGTCTCAGTCAGCGTATCGTTGCGATCGGCACCACGAATGGCGAGATCTCGGCCGCACTCGCCCGGTACAGCGCGACCGGAGAAAGCGCAGCCGACGCGATCGTCGGTCAGGCCGTCGCGCGTGACGCCAAGACAGCGCTGGTTTTCTCTGGCAACGGCAGCCAGTGGGATGGCATGGGGCGCGTTGCTTTCGAAACATCGCAAAGCTTCAAGAGACACTTCCGGGCCGTCGATGGCCATTACGAGCAATTGACGGGCCAAAGCCTAGAGGATTTGTTGTTCGCGGAAGACCTAGCCGAATTGCTCGAACGGACCGAGATCGCACAGCCGTTGCTGTTCGCGCTGCAAGTCGCGCTCGCACGCAGCTTGCAGGATCAAGGCCTGGTCTTCGAGGCGGTGCTCGGCCACAGCGTCGGCGAAGTTGCTGCGGCGCATATCGCCGGCGCTCTCGATCTCAAACAGGCAGTGAGCGTGATCCGGGCGCGTTCGAAGCACCAGGAGTTGTCGGCCGGTCACGGCCTGATGGCGGCAATCCATGCTGGTGCGCAGGATGTCCGGTCACTCCTCGACGCAAACGGACTGAACGATGTCGAGATCGCGGCTCACAACTCGCCGCGTTCTGTTACCGTCAGCGGTGCGCCGGATGAGATCCATGAAGCCGCCAAAGCGGCCGAAGCGGCGCAGATTCCAGCGCGTGTGCTCGATATCAATTATCCGTTCCATTCAGCCAAACTCGACATGGTACGCGAGCCGTTGCTCGAAACGCTCGCGGGGTTGGCGCCACGCGCAACGGATCTTGCCCTTTTTTCAACGGTGACCGGTGAACGCATCGAGGGCGCTCAACTCGGCACGACATATTGGTGGGATAACGTCCGCCAGCCCGTGCGTTTCGATGCAGCCGTCGCAGCGTGCGCTGAAGCGGGATGTCAAGTCTTTGTGGAGATCGGCCCACGGTCGATCCTGCGCAAGTACATCACGGACGCCGTCGCGACGTGCGAAGCCGACGCGCGAGTCGTGACAAGCCTCGAAAAAGGCGAAACCCTCGCCCGGCCACCGATACGGGCAACGCTGGCGCGCGCCATCTCGGTTGGCGCTACGTTCGATACGGATACGGTCTTTGGCGCGGATCATGGTGCACCTGTGCCGCTGCCACCCTACGCATGGCAGAACAAAGAGTATCTGTTTGCCATCAGTACCGAAGCGCTCGACACCTTCAACACCGCCAACCGGCCACATCCGTTGCTCGGTCTACAATTGAGACCCGAAGACTTCGTATGGGACAGCCATCTCGACACCGGGCTCATTCCATTTCTCGGTGACCACTGCGTTGGCGGCAAACCGATCATGCCGGGTACCGGCTACGTCGAAATGGCGCTGAGTGCGGCGGCACAACTGCTCGGCTGCCAGGATATAGAATTGCGCGATCTTGATTTCGTGCAGGCCCTGGAATTGCACGATGACGCCTGTCAGGCCGTTCGCACGCGCATCGACCTCGAAAGTTCGACCATTGAGGTCTCGAGCCGACCACGGCTGACGGACGATCAGCGGCAGACCCATATGCGGACCCGGTTCGGGAAGCGGCCCTCAGATGAACTGCCCGCCGTGGAGCCCTTCAAGCGTGTTGTGGGCAATGAGGCACCGATCAAGGGTGAAATCTACCGGCTTGCCGAAAAGTTCGGGCTGGATTACGGGCCAGCCTTTCAACGTGTTACGGCCTGCCGGGAAATTGGCGACGACCTTATAGAAGTCGAGCTTTCACCGCCGCCGCCCGGCGATGACGCGAACTTCATCCTGCACCCGGTGGATTTCGACACCTGCTTCCACGGCCTCAACGCTGTTTATGAACGGCTGGTATTCGGCGAGAACAAGCTGGCGTACGTGCCAGTTCACCTCGGGAGACTGAGGGTCGCGGCGCCAGGACGGCGCGTCCGGGCGGCACGTATCCATTTGAAGAGCTACAATACGCGCGCCGTTCGTGCCGGCTTCGAGCTTTTTGCCGAGGACGGGACGCTGGTCGCGATAGCCGAGAACGTGCGCTTCCGGGCTTCCAGCCTGGTTCACCGCGTCAACCTCGGCCAAGCCGCCTACCATATCGATCACATCGTCAGGCCGCTGCCAGGCCGGGCCGGCGAGAGCGCCGCTCCGTCGCCGATTGACGTCATTACAGCCTTGGTGAGCGGTAAAGACGGCGGCTTTGGTGCGCCACGGACAGGCGACCGGTTCGAAGAAAATCAATTGTTGCTCGAAATGGCCGCCCGACGTGCCGCATTCGATGTGCTCGACTCGCTCGTCGGTGCCGACCGGATTATCGACCTGGCGCCGACCGGCATGCATGCTTCGGCGTGTGCCAGCGATAACGATAACCGCGAAGCCGACCTCGCGCGTCTGCCTCGCTGGAACCTGGCCACGACGGACCGGGCAGCAGCGCTCAGCAATCTGGTGTCGCTGCTCGCGTCCAGTGATCTTGCGGTTACTGTTGAAGGCTCTCGTCGATGGGAGCTGG
>CAZWCL010000199.1:0-6785 GCA_964632265.1 uncultured Hyphomicrobiaceae bacterium
ATAAAGCGGTAGCCGAAATCCAGGACAGCGCGTTCCGAAAGCTTGTAGCCGAAGCCAGCCATCAGCGACCAGGCAAAGTTCGTCACCGAGTTGCCACGCAGATTATTGGAGCCAGCAGGCCCGACCGGACCTGGCAGCGAACCATCGTTCCCAAGGTTGAACGACATGTCATCCATATCGTGGTGAGCAATCCCGAGGCCGACACCGACGTACGGCATAAAACGACGGAAGGTGCCCAAGTCGTAGTAGATGTTCGCCATCGCCGTCAGCGAATTGATTTTCGTCTCGAACGTACCGGGATAGTGCAACCCCGGACGATCCGGCTTGTAGCCTGTAATATCCTGGTCTCCGCGGAAACCGACCGTAAAGTCAGCCCGGAACCCGCGCGAACCCGGCGCCCCAAGCCCGCAACCGGCACCGATCTCGCCGAGCCAAGTGCCCTCGATATCCTCGTCGTCCGTCCCGACCTCGGCGTATCGAGGCGAACGAATGTTGATCACCGGCTCGCCGCCATGAGAATAACCGACATCACCGCGCAAGTAACAGCGGTGCGCCGAAGCCGGCGCGTGCGGCACGTAGCTGTCTTTCATGGAGCCGCCGTGCGAGCGATCCCAGAGACCACCTGCTGCCCAAGCAGTCGACGCAACTGACAAAGACGCGACACCAAGTGCCGCTGCGGCAATACCGGCCTTCAGCAAGGTATTCATTCTTTTTACCCTCGAGCTCTTCGCATGGCTGCACGAAATGAGGCGAACAGCCTGTTAAACTTGTCCCACAGCTTGCCGCCGGTTAGGTAAAAACCGGGTTAACCCACGTCAGAATTTGGGATTGGCTACCCGACAAGCCGCGCGCCGATAGGCGTTGAATGCGAAAACCCGGCATAATGCCACGGCGCGAGCGAAAATCGACCCACTTGCCCCGATCAATAGCCCGGCATAGCGTGTCGCCATCCACACCATCGAAGGACGCTCGTGTGATTATTGCCGATGACATCGCCAGCGCCGTAGGGCGCACCCCCCTCATCAAGCTTCGCCGCGCCTCGGAAGAAACCGGCTGCACAATCCTTGGCAAGGCCGAGTTCATGAACCCTGGCCAATCAGTCAAGGATCGCGCCGCGCTCTTCATCATCCGCGACGCCATCGCGCGCGGTGATCTAAAGCCCGGCGGCACTATCGTCGAGGGCACCGCTGGCAACACCGGCATCGGCCTCACCGTCATCGGCGCCGCACTCGGCTTCAAGACCGTGATCGTCATTCCTGAAACGCAGACGCCGGAAAAAAAGGATGCGCTGCGCCAACTCGGAGCCGAACTCGTCGAGGTCCCGGCCAAGCCCTATCGTAACCCAAACAATTACGTGAAGTATTCCGCCCGCCTAGCCGAGCGGCTTGCAGCGGAGTTGCCGGGCGGTGCGATCTGGGCCAATCAGTTCGACAACACCGCAAACCGCCGGGCTCATATTGAGACGACGGCACCTGAATTGCTCGAACAAACCACCGGCAAGCTTGATGGTTTCTGCTGCGCCGTCGGTTCAGGCGGAACACTTGCCGGCGTCTCCATCGGCTTGAAGGCCAAACGCGCCGACATTCAGATCGCGATTGCCGATCCGCCCGGCGCCGCGCTTTACAACTACTACAAGCACGGCGAACTCAAGTCGGAAGGATCGTCCATCACCGAAGGCATTGGACAGGGCCGCATAACCGCCAATCTCGAAGACGCGAAGGTCGACCACGCCTTTCAGATTCCTGATGAACGCGCCGTAGCCTTGGTTTTCCAGCTCATGGAGGAAGAGGGACTGAGCCTTGGCCCTTCATCCGGCGTCAACGTCGCAGGCGCTATCGACCTTGCGCGCGAATTGGGGCCGGGCCACACCATCGCGACGATCCTTTGCGACTACGCCTCGCGCTATCAGTCGAAACTCTTCAATCTTGATTTTCTCCGCGAGAAGGGTCTCCCAACCCCCGATTGGATGACACATAAGCGCAGCATCCCAACCGTCTTTGAAGATGTCGACGAGTAGCCACAAAAACGAGCCCCCCAACAAACCACGGGGCCCCAAGAACCACGAGCAAGACAATGACCGAGCCGCTCTATCGTGAAGACGCCGACGCGCGCGAAGCAGAAGCGACGGTGACCGAGGTCAATGACCGCGGCGGCATCATACTGGATCGAACGATTTTCTATCCTCAATCCGGCGGCCAACCCGGAGACAGCGGCACCTTGGCGATCGCCGGCAACACCATCGAGATCGCCACGACCGTTTACGCTGAGGACCGCACAACGATCGTTCATGTCCCGGCTGCGGGCCAGGCCTTGCCGGCCCCAGGCGAGACGGCTGCGCTCGCGCTCAACTGGGACCGGCGCCACGCGC
This sequence comes from uncultured Hyphomicrobiaceae bacterium, assembly GCA_964632265.1. Classification (GTDB taxonomy): domain Bacteria; phylum Pseudomonadota; class Alphaproteobacteria; order Rhizobiales; family Hyphomicrobiaceae; genus CAJQQK01. Next base: position 2,369 of record CAZWCL010000199.1, read on the forward strand.
ACATGCGCATGCACACCGCCCTTCACCTCATGTGTGCGATTGTCCCCTTCCCCGTCACCGGTGGCCAGATCAGCGAGGGCACCGGCCGCCTTGATTTCGACGTCGCCGACGCCTCCGCTCTCGACCGGGAAGAGCTGACCAAACGTCTTAACGGGCTCGTCACCGCCGACCATCCTGTCTCGACGCGATGGATCACGGATGACGAGCTTTCGGCACAACCAGAACTCGTCCGGACAATGTCCGTCAAACCACCGAGCGGTTCCGGCAGGGTCCGCCTCGTCGCCATTGGCGCCAACGGCGAAATTGACCTGCAGCCATGCGGTGGCACCCACGTAAAAAGCACATCCGAGATCGACGGCCTGACTGTCACCAAGATAGAAAAGAAGGGCCGCCAGAACCGCCGTGTCCGCCTCGCTTTTGCGCACTGACCCACACCGCAAGAGCCGCACCAGCAACCAGCCCTGCGAGTACGCCGTTCATGCCCATTATTCGTGATCGATACATAGTAGAAACCGAATGGCTTTCAGAGCACATGAATGCGCCCGATCTCGTCATCTTCGACGGCTCGACACACTTGCCAACCTCCGGGCGCAATGCCCGGTCCGAGTACGATGCCGAGCACATTCCAGGCGCCATGTTCTTCGACATCAACGCAATAGCGGATGACGCGAACCCTCTGCCGCACATGTTGCCGTCGCCAGCAAAATTCTCGTCAATGATGAAAAAGATGGGTGTCGGCGACGGCATGCGCGTCATCGTATACGACAGCGAAGGGCTCTATTCCGCGGCTCGCGTCTGGTGGATGTTCCGCACCATGGGCCATGAGGACGTCGCAGTCCTCAACGGTGGCCTGAAAAAATGGAAGGCGGAGAATCGTCCCGTGACGGATGAGCCGCCACGCCCGCGCAGCGAGCGCCACTTCACAGCACGTTTCAATGCGGGTCTCGTGCGCGACCTGGATGATATGAAGTCAATCGTCACGCAAGGATCGGAACAGGTGATCGACGCCCGCGCTGCTGCGCGCTTCCGCGGTGAAGCGACCGAGCCACGCAAGGGGCTGAGATCGGGCCACATGCCCGGCGCCATGAACGTACCCTTTCAGTCACTTGTAAATGACGACGGCACCCTCAAGGCGCCGGATGAACTGGAGGCCGCCTTCAGAGCCGCCGGCGCCGACCCGGGCCGTCCAGCGACCACGACCTGCGGTTCCGGCGTGACCGCCGGCGTGCTGGCGCTGGCACTGGCCCTGATCGGTCATCCCGATGTCGCCGTCTACGATGGCTCATGGAGTGAGTGGGGGCACGAAGATGCAGGAACGGAAGTTGTCACGGGTTGAAACCGGTCGGGCGCTCATCCGTTTCTCACCACTTCACAGGGCGCTTGCGTCCATCGTTCCAAACAACTCGGTAGAGATCGAAACGCCTGTCCCGGAAATTGCGCGTCGTACCCGACTGACGGGCGACCCGCAGGTCTGATAGGCGCAAATCCGCAAACGCAATCGTTTCCGTATTCGGCCCCGTATCAGCCGCCACGCCGTCACGCGCGAATGCAAAATCGCACGGCGTCAGAATGCAGCTCTCGGCATAGTGAATGTCCATGTTCTCGACGTTCGGCAAATTGCCGACAACGCCCGACAAGACCACATAAATCTGGTTTTCGATTGCGCGGGCATGGCTACAATACCTGACACGCAAATAACCTCGCCGCTCATCCGTGCAAAACGGCACGAACAGCAACATTGCCCCCTGGTCGACAAGCTGACGGGCAAGCTCCGGGAACTCGGCATCGTAGCAGATCAAAACGCCGATCGGGCCGCAATCTGTATCGATGGCATCGACCCGCGTGCCCCCTTTCACGTTCCACCAATAGCGCTCGTCGGGCGTTGGATGGATCTTCTTTTGCAGATGCACTGATCCATCGCGCAAAAAGACATAAGAGATGTTTTGAATATCGCCGTCCGGCTCCATCGTGGGATGCGACCCTCCGATGATGTTCACGTTGTAGCTGACAGCCAGCCGCTCCATCATCGATGTGAACCAATCAGTGTACTCGGAGATTCGCTCGATACCTTTGTCGGGCGGTAGCGGTTTTTCCTCTAGCGACAGAAGTTGCAGGGTAAACAACTCGGGAAAGACGACGAAGTCCGAACGGTAGTCCGATGCGATGTCGACGAAGTACTCGACCTGCTTTTGAAAATCTTCCTTCGTCTCGAGGCCGCGCATCTGGAATTGGACGGTTGCGACCCTCACCGTGTCTTTTTTCTCGAGCGCCGTCGAGCCGCGCGCGTGTGCGATATCTTCAACGTGGATCGGATTGCGCCAATACATATGCGTTGCATATCCGAGCGATTGGCGATCGGTCACATCATAGTCTTTGATGAGCCCGACGATCTCGTAATCATTCGCCAAATGAAAGCCGATCGCCGGGTCCTTGATCTTCTTTTCAAGTACCGCATCAACGTAGGCCTCGGCGCTTCCGAGTTTCTTCATCCGCCGGTGCAGTCCGGGCATTCGGCCGCCGAAAACGATCCCCTTGAGGCCAAGCGTCTGGCAGAGCTGGCGACGGGCGTCATAGAGCCGCTGACCGATCCGGAGACGGCGAAAACGCGGATCGACCGACACCTCCATCCCGTAAAGGACATCGCCATCGTCGTTGTGGCGCGCAGCAAATCCCTGCCCCGTGATTTCATCCCACGTATGCGGCTTCAGCGCCGTCGCCTCGTCGATTATGAAGGTGGCAGCGTGCCCAACGATCTTGCCATCGTATTCCGCCACGAACTGACCGTCCGGGAAATTATTCAGTTGCGCGCGCAGGCTCCGCTTCGAGTGACCGGGTTGCGGATCGTAGACACGGTTCGAAAGTTCAGCGAGGCCGTCGATGTCGGCACGTTTCGCGCGGCGGATGAAAAGACGGGATCGGCTCCGTGACTTTTCCTTCGCACTCGGCGTCCGGGCCTTACCGGCGGCACGCCTGTTTGCCCCTTCGGTCTTGGCGCCGGTGGCCGGTTGAGCGTTCTTTCGGTCGACCGCGTCCATCTGCCTTCCTCCTTGCCAACAAAAAAAACGTGCGCCGAATATCGACACACGCATGGGCCAGAAAATCCCATATCATACCGCTGTTTCCGATGCAGCGTTATGGACTTAACTGTCCGCTTCCTCAGACAGGAAATCGACGTGGATGTGGTTCCCGTCCGGATCCCAGCAGTTGATTTGGGTGATGCCTGCACCGGGTACCGGATTCACATCGTAGCGTTCCCCGGCGGCTTCAAGACGCGCCTTGAGATCTTTGAAACCTGTCGCGCGGAAAGCAAAATGCTCGAGTTGCAGATCGTTCGGCTTCTGCGGCGCGGCGTCGACCCCGATCAGATGAACCGCTGCGTCATCCCCCGTATAGAGCCATGCGCCCGGAAACGGGAAGTTGGGCCGTTTACCCGGCTTCATCCCGAGCATTTCGCCGTACCATGCGACCATCGCGTCGAGATTAGCCGTTCGCACGTTAACGTGGTCGAGCTTACCGATTTGCATGTTGCATCCTCCTGCCGTGTTGAATGGATACGCAATCCGGCGCCGCCTCGATTGCGTCAAATGCTTTAAGTACCACTAATAAACATTGATTAGCGCCTGATCAGGCTTTTACGCAAGCTAGCCTTGGCGCAACGCGGACGCCACGTCAGACTGGGCTGGGAGGACCTGACATGCGCAAACGATTGACCCTTCACGCACGTCTCACAGCAGTAGCTGCCCTGAGTGCCCTGGTCTTTAGCCAAACGCTGCTGCCGGCAGTGGCGTGCCAGGAAGAAGCAATGCTCGTTTTTGATGCGTCGGGCTCGATGTCGAGCGCCCGTGACGGCATGCCCAAGATCGACATGGCGCGTCAGGCCGCCGCCGACGTGCTACCCGATCTCACCGCCAAACGCGCGACCGGGCTTGTCACCTACGGCGGCGAACCCGGCCAGAGTTGCAGTGGCGTGTCCGTCAGGTTCCCACCGATGACCGGCAGCGCCGACCTCATTTTGAGCGAGCTGGAAGCGCTGCATCCATCCGGCTCGACGCCCCTGACCGAAGCCACATGGGCTGCCGCCCAGACGCTTCGCAATTCCGGCAAACCGGGCACCATCGTGTTGGTGACCGACGGAAAGGAAAACTGCGGCTATAATGCCTGCGTTTTCGGCCAGCAAATGGCGATGGCTGCCAAGAACATCAAAGTCCACGTTATCGGCTTTTTCTTGCACGCCGGTGCTGAGGCCAATGTCGCCTGCCTGGCTCAGAAGACCGGCGGCACCTACACATCGGTCTTTGGTCTGCACTCCCTCAAGGAAGCATTGAAAAAGACGCTGACCTGTCCCCGCATTTCGTGAAGGGTTTGGCACTGGAGCCGCATGTGCTAACGATCCGTCGGCATCATGAAAGGCTGGAGA